>CAOJRP010000007.1 GCA_948442015.1 uncultured Erysipelotrichaceae bacterium | reverse complement strand
TATAAAATAAGGTTTAGGGAGTTTTTACTCTCTTACAACTGTCAAACTCAGGATTCTATCAAATATTTTATTATTTGTCATAATTTTTAAGTATATTATTTTTTTCTTTACTTATTATATTACTAGGTGAAACATTATGAATATTATTCCAACAGTAATTGAACGTAGTAGTAATAGGGAGTATGCATACGATTTGTATTCGAGATTGTTAAAAGATCGGATAGTCTTTATTTATGGGGAAATAGATGATATTAATGCTAATATTATTATTAGTGAACTTTTATATTTAGACTCTATTAACCATAATGATATATCTGTTTATATTAATAGCCCTGGAGGCAGTGTGACAGCAGGGCTTGCTATATATGATACATTTAACTTTATTAAAAGTGATGTTAGAACAATATCCGTTGGTCTTTCAGCTTCAATGGGAGCATTTCTTTTATCTTGCGGAAAAAAAGGTAAAAGAATGGCTCTTCCAAATTCTGAAATTATGCTCCATCAACCTTTAGGTGGTGCTAGTGGGCAAGCAACAGATGTTAAAATAGCAGCAGAAAGAATTATTAAAATTAAAGAAAAGTTAAATCGCATTTTAGCAGAAAATACTAAAAATTCTTATAAAAAAATCTGCAAAGACACAGAAAGAGATTTTTATATGGAAGCAGATGAAGCATTAGCTTATGGAGTAATTGACAAAGTTATTCACTAAGAGTCATAGCAAGCATCATTTCGCTAGAGTCTTTTTCTATTTCTTCTTCTAAAATAAAGTATTCTTCTTCATTATCTTTATATACTGCTAAAAAAGAAGTAACATTATTTACCCATTCTATATTAGGAAGAGTTTTATCATTTTGAGTATATATGCCAGAAAATTCACTTAAATTAGCATAATCCCAAGTGTTACGTTTTTTTTCTAACATCATAGAATGATAGATAATTCCTGCCTCAGGTGAGGGAAACGTTAAGTATTCTTTATCGTAGCGCCATCCCCCAAAGTTATTTTTTTCAATTGATTGAGAATTAGTTTGTTCATCTGATTCAAAATTAGATACAGCTAAATTAAAACATCTATCACTTTCAATACTATCACTTACTTTACCCATAAACTCACTAAAAGTTAGTCCATTACGTAAGATGATTTTTCCTTCTTCATCATATTTTAAATGACTTATTTCATCACTTGTAGTTAATTCTTCTTTTGTAAGTCCATAATCAGAAGAGTTTTTATATAAATCCCAAACTAAAAAAATAGCCATAGTTTCAGGATTACTTGATGTAACTTTTTTATTTCCAATAGATATAATAACATCATTTTCAAAGTTATTAGTTAAAGTTTTAGCAATTTCAATAACTTTTTCACTATCGAAATTAAAATAATTGCTATATTCTTTTAAATAACTTTCATTTTTATTTATAATAATTTCTTCTGTAGTCTTATTAATCTCTTCTAATAATTTTTTAGTCTGCTCTTCTCCTTCTTTTTTTATTCTTTCCTCTTCCTTAAACTTTTCATCAAATTCAGTAGTAATATCTCTTATAGTATTAGATAAATCATCCATAATAGCATGTTGTTCCTCAGCTGTTAACAGTTCTTCTTTATATGAAGAACTATTTGTACTTGCAATGATTCCAAATAAAAGTAAATAAAGACTTATTCTAAACTGCAATTTTAAAGTACCATCAAGGCAATGTAATTCAAGAGAATTAGAAATTCTTTTTATATAATATAAAAAGTGATTTAAAATAGACATTTTAAATTTATTAATATTTTTCAAACAAGCAATTTGTTCTTTTAAATAAGGAATAGTGCTTTTTTCGTTGACAATTCTAGAGTCAGGATTATTTTTGTAATATTCTTTTAATTCTTTGATTGATTTTTTTAAAGTTTCATAAATCAACAATTCTTTTTCTAATTCGTAATTAATTTTAGTCATATTATCCATCGCCTTTCAACACACAACTTCAAAAGCATACTATATTTTGGAAGAAGATGCAAGGCTTTTTTATAAAAATCTTTGTATAAAATTACATAACTATTTTTATTCTTAATTATTTTGTTTTTGATGATTTTCCTTTAACTTATTCATTTTTATAAAATAATGATTTATTCCCGATTTACCAATTTGTTTTCCAGTTTCTAAAGAGATAATTTCGGCAAGTTCATTATAAGATGTTTCAGGATATTTTTTTCTGTAATCAATTACTTCTTTAATTCGCTCATCTAGTAAATCTATTAAATCATTTTCTTCTAAATAAGCAATTGTTTCTAATTGTTTAAGTCCCGTTTTAATTGTTTTTTCAGCATTAGCAATTTCACAATTATTAAGACGATTGACCATATTTTTGTGGTCACGATAAATTCTTATATCTTCGAAATAAAATAAAGAATTAGTAGCTCCAAATATTTTTAGTAAATCACTAATCATTTCTGCTGATTTAATATAAACCATATAATGATTATTTCTTTTAAGTATCTTAGCCACAATATAAAAGTCTTTTAGTAATTTACTTATAAACATAGCTTCCTTTTTGGATAAAACGGTAAATTCTAAATGGTACCCACTAGTAGATGGGTCATTTAAACTACCACTTGCTAAAAATAAGCCTCTAATAAAGGAAAGTTTTTCTTCTTCTGTTTCTAAAAAATAATCTTCTGGTAAAATTTTTTTCCCCTCTTTATAAATATTTAATGTTTCTAAAATAGTATTTACTTTCTCTTTGATTTCTAAAATATAGATTTGTTTTATCCGAAATCTTTTTTGATTACGAACAATAATTTTTAAGTTGATATTAAATAATTCTTTAGTTAAAATATATATTCTTCTTGCAACAGAGGCATTTTCAATTGTTATACTTATAGCATCTTTTTTTATTTGGGAATTATATCTTAGAAATGCCGCTAACTCACAAGTTGCTTCTAAACGATTATAGCTAAGTTTTGACATCTCCTCTTTAACTCTTATCGTAAAAGTCATATTATGCCTCCTTTTTAATTTTTATTTACCTTTTATTTTTAAATATTCATTAGATTTAACAAGTAAATCATTATAGATTTCTTCATCAGTTTTTCCATAGTATTCATACATGAAGTTACTTTCTAAAGTATAAACTGTTTTAATATTATCTAATTCATCCATTAATACTGGTGGAACAATAAAAGTATTAACTGTACTTTCTTCTTTTTTGTATCTTCTATATATTCCTTCCATTTCCACTAATGTATAAGCTTTTTTCTTTTTAGTAGCAACTTTTAAATTTATTTCTTTTGAATTTAATTCTCTATCGACAACAATATCAACAATACTTTCAAACTTTGTTAAATTAAATATTCCAATATAATTATTTTTACTAACTTGCGGATAATGGGTCATATCAATCGTTTCTCCCCTAGCTATATGTTTACTAATTAAGTCACCATAGGATAACTTTTGGTATTTTACTCCACTTGCCAAATCTTTATATGTTCCATCTTCCATTAAAGCAAAAAAAGATGGTTTTAAGGATACATAAGTATATAAAAACAAATCTCTTATTACTTGATTATTGAAATTGTTATTTTCTAAAGTCATTCCTTTACTTACCAAAAATCCCACATAAGCATATTCTAAGGGGATATTAGCAACCATTTTATTAACACTCTTTAAAGCAGAATTTCCTATATTGTTAATTGTTCCACTTGCTTTTTTGATTATACTATTAAAATCAATATTCATACTTCTATTTACTTTTCCTTTCTTGAATCTTATAAGTTATTTTTAGGCTTAGTTTCCAAGGAATAAAACGATTTAAAAATAAGCCTAACTTAACACTAAATTTCGGAACTATTATGAGTTTATTTTGAAACATTTTATCAATCCCATATTTAGCTACATACCCACTACTTGCTTCTTTAATAGCAAAATGTCCTCCAGCTACTTTATTAAAATTAGTTCTTACAGGTCCAGGACATAAAGTGCATATGTGAACATTACTTTTTTTATGCCTTAGTTCTTCATAAATAGCCATTGTCCATTTAGCAACATAGTTTTTCGTAGCATAGTAAGTATTAAGCCTTGGTCCAGATAAAAACCCAGCACTCGAAGCAATATTCATAATATAGCCACTATCTCGTTTAACAAAGTCGCTTAAAAATAATTTAGTTAAAATATGAACCGCTTTGATATTTAGGTTAATCATTTCTAATTCTCTTTCTAAATCTGTTTTATAAGTCATTCCAAATAAACCAAATCCCGCTCCATTTATTAAGACATCGATGTTTTCTTTTTTAACTTTTTCATAAAGCTTAAAGCAGTTCTCTTCTTTAATTAAATCTAAAGGAATTATAGTCACTTTAGTAGGACATTTACTCTTAACTTCTTCTAACTTTTCTTTATCACGGGAAACTAAAAACAAGTCATACCCTAAACTACTCATGTAATAAGCCATGTCTCTTCCGATACCACTACTTGCACCTGTAATTAATGCTTTCATTTATAATCACCTAATATTATTGTACCATAATTAGAAAATATTATAAAAAAAGATAGTTTTATTTTTATCTTTACTAAATATGTTTATAAGAACTACCTTCTTCAGCTATCATATTTTTATATAAATTAAATTGTTTATCATATAATTCTTCAATTTTCTTTTTTAAAACTATATATTCTTCTTTTAATTTACCTATCTCGTTCAAACAATCTTTCCTTTGGCATTTATTATATATTTTTTATAAAATTTATACAACATCAACTAATGATAAATTATGTACTTAACTTTAAATTATTACTATTTTAATAATTAGCATTTTTTGATAAACTATATTTAGAAAGAAGATGAAATAAAATTGAGAGAGCTAAAAATTAATGGAATTTATAAGCATTTTAAAGGAGATTATTACTTAGTTGTTGATATAGCTAATCACTCGGAAACAAAGGAAAAGTTTGTAGTATATAGAAGATTATATGGAGATGGAAGTTTATGGATTAGACCTATGGATATGTTTTTAAGCGAGGTTGACCATGAAAAATATCCAAATGTAGAACAAAAATACAGATTTGAATTACAAGACATAAAAAGTGTTGTAAAATAGGAGGACTTATTCATATGAGAGAGATAAAAATTAAAGGTATTTATAAACACTATAAAGGAGATTTATATATTGTAGAGGATATAATTTATCATAGTGAAACTTGTGAAAAGATGGTTGCATATAGAGCTTTATATGGTGATAACAAATTGTGGTGTCGACCTTATGATATGTTTTTAGATGAAGTAAACAAAAATGGGCAAAAAAATCGTTTTGAACTACAAGATATTAAAAGTGTTCAAGAAAATTAATTTATTTTTTTCTTTCAAGACATTCAAGAAGTGGGGGTAACATCTGCTTTTTTCTTGATACAACATTAGGCATAATATAACCTTCAGAGATACTTTCAATATTGTAGCTTTCACTAACTAAACTTTCAGCTTCTTTATTATAAAATAAATATGATGCATTTCCTAAAATATCTGTAACAAATAATAAAGCAACTTTATAATTATATATATCATGCATTTCATCTAAGACACTTACAAACTCTTCTTTTTCACTTAAAACACTTTCATAGTCCACTGTAAAAAATTGACTTATTACTAAATTATCACCATTACTTGTTTTATAAGTTTTAAAATCTTGATTAAAGATTTCTTTTTTATTCATATCACTAATAGAAAAACCGGCTTTAAACATTTCCATACCATATATATTGGCATCTAAAGAGGCAATTTTACATAACTCTAGGCAAGTTTCTTTATCCAAAGCAGTTGTCGTAGGAGATTTAAAAAGTAAAGTATCAGATATAATAGCGCTAGCCATTAAACCAGCAATATTCTTTGGTATTTTTACATGATTTTCTTTAAATAATTGATAAAGAATTGTATTTGTACATCCTACTGGCATTGTTCGAAAACTAATTGGACTATTAGTACCAATAATTCCTAAATTATGATGGTCAATAATTTCTAAAATTTCTGCTTCATCAATTCCATCGACAGTTTGATCTTGTTGATTATGGTCAACTAGGATGACTTTTTTCTTTTGATAATTATTGATATCTACTAATCTAATCATCCCAAGACATTCGCCTCTTCTATTAACAATCGGGTAATTAGTATGGCCATATTTATTGGTCATTTCAATAAAGTCAGTTCGCTCATCATCAAGATAAAATTTAATAGGTTCTTTATTGTTATTAATAATTCTTACAGGATTGACAAATTTAATTATATTAATCGTATTTAAAAGAGTTAAAGAAGTTTCGATAATACTTACTTTATTTTTCTTAGCTAAAGCTAAATCTTCTTTGGATAATCTTATGGAGTTTGTAATTATTAAAAGAAGAGGTTTATTATTTAAGATACTCTCTACTTCTTTATTATTAGTAATTGCTATTTTATCATCTATAATTCCTTTTATTTCATCACTAAATTTAAGAATACTTTTTCCATTTAAAAGATTCATAATATTCTCATATGAAGTATCTATTTTTGTTATATAATTAACACCATAATTAGCAATATCTTTTAAATTAACATAACCACTTAATATTTTGTTTTTAACTAAAGGTAACCCTGTCACTTCTAAATCATGCATTTTTTTGAATGCTTCTAAAATAGTAGCATCTTCATCAATTAAGGCTTTTTTATTAAAATGCATATCTTTTATTTGCACTTTTACATCATCTAAAAACTTCGGTTCTTGAAAACCAAATTTCTTTAAAACAAATTCTGTTTCTTTATTTATTGTGCCTAAAATACAACTTTCTGTTTTTTCTCCTAAACTATTCTTTAAATAAGACAGAACTATACTAGAACAAACAGCATCAGTATCCGGTTTTTTATGACCAAAAATATAAGTAACCGCCATTTTTATACCCCTTATCTTGTTTAAGTATAGCATAAAAAAAGGAAGTTTTGTACTTCTATTTATTTTAAAGATAATAATTTTTCTATCTCTTCTTTTTGTTCAACTCTAAACATTAAATCTAAATCTACTAAAACTATAGGATTTTCTTTAAACCAATCTGGCAATGTTTCTGGGTCGTCTATATCAGCATCATGATAATCATTTAAGTAATATAAATTTTTTCTTTCTATTAAACCATCATAAACGAAATATCCTAAACGTTCTAATTCTTCTTCAAATAATTTTTCTAAATTTTTATCTTCTATAAGGCAATATAATCTTGGTTGCACTTGTAGTATTCCAAGTAGCTTTCCATCTTTATCATAGTAATATTTTTCTTCAATCACTTTATTTACCAAAAAACAAGGAAAATATCTTTCTTTAGCGTCTGAAATAGTATGAATTTCACTAATAAATTTTATGACAAAATCTCCTATAGCAAAAACATCTGTTACGCTACCATTATCATACCTAATTGTAGGACTTTCACTAACTCCCAAGTATTTTTTTAGAAGGTGAATAAAATCTTCTCCCATGCCTCTTTTAAATATATCTTCTAAAACATCTCTTTGAAACCTAAATAATTTTAAAATTCTAAATAATTCCAAATATTCATCTTTTGGAATATACTCTTCATATTTATCTATTGCAGCAAGTTTATAATCAAATGATGTTTTATATAACCTTTCAAAATCCTTAACTATTTCCTCGTGAAAATGAAATAAATCATCTTCAAACTCATCATTTTGCGCTAAAAAGCCTAATAAATGGTTTTTAGGATAATTAGCAAAGATAAATTCTTTAATTTCAGTAAATAATTCGACATCAAAAATAAAATCAAATAAGTTGGCTGCTATTATAGAAACATCAATTTCTTTCATTTTAGCTATTACTTTATCGTTTTCTTTAATTACAAAATAGTCAGTTATATGAGGAAATAATACTCTTAAAAAATCTCTATCTTCTTGAGATAAAAAATGCATTACTTCATAACGAATACTTAAATCATTGCTATAAGCTACTAGCTTATAAAGTTCTTTATTATTATGTTTAGCATAACATAATAAGTGATTGATTAATAAAATTCTGTTGTTTAAATAAGGCAATCGCATAAAAATTTGACACAAAGTAAAAAAGTCCCATAAATACTTAAAAAAATCAATTTAGTAAATTTTTGTTACATGAAGTTTGTAATATAAATATTTTTGACTAATCCCTTATTTTATTGAGGTTAGATTATCAATACTATTTTTTATGCGATTGCCACATTGTTTAAAGAACTAAGAATTTCTTCTAAATTTTCAAGAACAAAATTTATAGTATTAATATTATTAAATATTTTATCTAAAAGATTTCTATCATCTAGTAAATCATAATCTTTTTTTATTAACTCTAAACAAAGTTCTTGATATTCTGTTTTATCAATTAAATAACGAACTACAACTAAAGGACTTTTTTTTGAAATTTCCAAAATATATTCTTCGGTAAGAGTACCTTTTTTATCTCGAATATATAGTTCTGTCATAATTTCTGTTTTTTTACCTATTAAAAACATAACTATCCCCTCTTTTGAGGAGTTATTATAACACTATTCACTTTGCATTTCAAATAAGATATTTCTTAGTTCCATAGCTCTTTCAAAATCAAGCTTTTTAGCAGCTTCCTTCATTTCTTCTTCAATACGAACCATAATTTCTTCTCTATCTTTTTTACTCATTTTACTTTCTTGCTTGCTAGCTTTTTCCTCTATTTCATTAGAAACAACTTCTCTTATTTCTTTAATAATAGTTTTAGGAGTAATACCATGTTCCTTATTATATTCTTCTTGAATACTTCTTCTTCGTTCTGTTTCCTCTATTGCTTCTTGCATTGCGCTACTAATAGTATCAGCATACATAATAACATGACCATTTTCATTTCTTGCACATCTTCCAATAGTTTGAATTAAACTTCTTGAACTTCTCAAGAAACCTTGCTTATCGGCATCCATTATAGCTATCAAACTAACTTCAGGAATATCAATTCCTTCACGTAATAGATTTATACCTACAACAACATCATATTTACCAAGTCTTAGTTCTTGAATAATTCTTAATCTTTCTAAAGTTTTAACTTCCGTATGTAAGTAAGCAACATTAATACCCATCTCTTTTAAATAGTTAGTTAGTTCTTCGGCCATTCTTATTGTTAAAGTTGTAACTAAAACTCTTTCTTTTTTCTCTTTTCGAATATTAATTTGTTCAATTAAATCATCTATTTGTCCCTCTGTTTGTTTAACTTCAATTGTTGGGTCAAGAAGTCCTGTTGGTCTTATAATTTGTTCTACTTTTTCATTATTTACTTTCTCAAGTTCATAGTCACCCGGTGTTGCTGAAATATAAATTGCTTGATTAATTTTACTTTCAAACTCATCATATTTTAATGGACGATTATCTAAGGCACTTGGAAGACGAAAGCCATAATCAACTAGGGTTTGCTTTCTTGCTCTATCCCCATTATACATTCCTCTTACTTGGGGAAGTGTTACGTGGGATTCATCAACAACGAGTAAAAAATCTTTAGGAAAGAAATCTATTAAGCATGAAGGCGTTTCTCCCTCGCCTCTTAAAGCTAAGTGTCTAGAATAGTTTTCAATTCCACTACAAAAACCAGTTTCTTTAAGCATTTCTAAATCATATTTCGTTCTTTCTCGTAGTCTTTCTTCTTCAAGTAGTTTGTTATTATCTAAAAAATATTTTCTTTGAACTTCTAACTCATCTTCTATTCTTTTAATTGCTTCTTCCATTTTTTCATTACTTGTGACAAAGTGTGAGGCTGGGAAAATACTAATTGTTTTCTTACCTTGTACTAAAGCACCTGTTAAAGGATCAAAAGTACTAATCTTTTCTACTTCATCTCCGAATAACTCAATTTTAATTCCATGACTTTTCTCATTGATAGGGATTATATCAATGATATCTCCTCTTACTCTAAATGTTCCACGATGAAAATCAATATCAGTACGTTCATAAGTCATATCAACTAATTTGTTGATGATATCATTTCTACTAACAGTATCACCAACTGTTAAAGTAAGCATTTTATTAATATATTCTTCTTTTTCTCCAATACCATAAATACAAGAAACTGAAGCTACAACAATAACATCACGATTATTAATTAAAGCACTTGTAGCTCCATGACGTAATTCATCTATTTCATCATTAATGCTACTATCTTTTTCGATATATGTATCACTTGATGGAACGTATGCTTCAGGTTGGTAATAATCGTAATAAGAGACAAAATATTCGACGTGATTATTAGGAAATAATTCCTTAAATTCCGCATATAATTGGCCTGCCAAAGTTTTATTATGAGCTAAAACTAAAGTAGGTTTATTTACTTCCTTGATAACATTTGCTATGGTAAAAGTCTTGCCTGTTCCTGTTGCTCCAAGTAATACTTGCTCTTTTTTACCTTCTTTAATTCCTTGAACTAACTTTTCAATCGCCTGCGGTTGGTCACCACTTGGTTCATATTTTGATACTAATTCAAACATATTTTTTATCTCCATTTCTAAACATTAAAATGATTTATAGTAAGAATTATATTCTTTTGAAATAAGTCCATTATATTTTAACCTTAAATCTTTAACTTGTAAATCAGAAACATTTAGTCTATCTTGTAGAGCATCAAAAAAGGAATAAATATTTTTATAGTTCTCATATACAGTTTTGTCATAAAGCTTAAAAATAGATGGGTCACTAATTTTTAACAATTCATCATCTTCAACATCAAATAAAGTATCTAAAATTAATTTAATTACACTACGAATGTTAATTATATTAACATTTTCTATACTTTCTTCTATAGTATGTCCAAAATCCAAGTCAATCATATAAAAAAAATCATTAAAAAGTATATTTTTACCATGCAAATCTCCTAAACGAAACTTCTTTTCACCTATTAAACATGTATCCTCTATAAGCTTTTCTAAGTTAACTAAAATAGTAGAAACCATCGTATATGGCTTTATTTTTGCTAATGTCTTAGCATTTTTATATTCTGTTTTATATGCAATAACTTCATTTTCATAAACAAAAACCACTTCAGGAGCTATATAGCTCCCATTCTTTAAATTACTAAGTAATTTAACTTGTTCTAACATCGGATATAATTCAAATAGTTCTCTTTTAATTCTTGTTTCTTTATATATCTTTAAAACTGTACCATCTTTTAATAAAAAACAACATGCAGTTCTTCCTTGTCCTATATACTTAGCATGACCATCTATTAATAATCTAAAAATATCTTTTTTAGATAATAAATTTATTGTTTGTATAGAACACATATTTTTACTCCCTTCAAATTATTTTTTATATTCTACCATCTTCATATATAATAATACAATAATTTTCTTTATTGCCTTTTTTCAACTTCCTCAACTTTATTTAAAAATTTAAGTGTTACATTTTTTTCTTTTAAATTTATCCCATAATAACCTAAAAAATCTGATATGCTAATAACCCCTTCAATCATCTTCATATAAGTAATTAGAAAAGTCTGTTCATCTTCTAAATATTTTTCAATTAGGTTAGTACTATATATATCGGAAATAATAAAGCTATATTGTTCATGCTGCTTATGTTCTATTAAATCCTTATGACGATACTCTGGCAAAACGTTTATAATATCTTTTCCCGTATTTTGAGCAGATTGAGTATCACTATAAATGTAATAATCTTCAAAATTAGAAATTATTTCTTTATTATTAAGTAAATTACTTAATTCATATATTGCTACATATGTAGCAATAATTCCAGGTAGTTTCTGATAATGAATATTCCCAATCGTATTTGAAAAATTTTTATAAAGAGGCTTTAATAAAACTCTTATTTCACTATTTATTACATGAGCAATTTGAATATAATTTAATTGTGATGACATCATAAATTCATAAGGTGTACTAATCCCTAAAATATCTTTATATTTTGTAGCAACATCTGTTGGATGTGAATAAGTTGTGGGATTAATAAAAGTTTTGGCAATTTTTATATCATCTTCATATTTATCTTTTAATATTTTTCTTAAAATAGTAGTTACATAATATTTAAACTTTTCAATATCAAGATTCTTTGCAGAAAGCGGAATTGGTTCTTCAATATGGACATTTTGTAATTTTTTGATAATCCTTTCATAATTCTTTTGTCCTCTACTAAATTCAAACTCTAAAAAACTATTATCATAGTGTAAAACATCTACTTGATGTTTATAGTTATCAACATCATCAAGTAAGTCATAAATAATTTTCCATAATTCTTCAATATTCTCCATCTAATCATTCCTTCGTTTTGTTATTATAGACTTTTATAAACCTTTATTCAACTATTTAATATTATTTTTTCAAAAAAAAAGATTTTAACCTTATTTAGAGTTAATTTCTTTTCCATCATAAGTACAAGTCATATTACCAGCAAATTCATCAATATGTTCTTTGATATCATTAAAACTACTATATTTAGAAGCTTCTTCTTCGGAAGCATAAAGAGCAACAAAGTCTTTATAATTAAAAGTCATAGTTACTTCTCTTTCAATGTCACTTACATCTTTTAATTTAACATCAAAGTCAGGTACTTCCATTTTCATATATTCATACATACTTTTCATACTATTTTTATAATCTTCTTCAGTTTGACTTGTTAATTGTTTTCTATTTTCTTCTGTATCTTTTAATAATTTCATGTTTTGAATCATATCAAATGTAGTAGCTTCATCATCTTTAAAACGAAATATAAAAGACTGTTTTAGTTCCACTTCACTTTCGCTTGTACTTTCTGGATTTCCTGTACAAACTATTTCTTTTTCATTTTGCTCATTTTCTTTATTTGTTTTTTCTTCTGTTTTAGTATTATTATCCTCCTTTTCTTCTTTTTTCTCACCACATCCTGTTACACTTACTAGTAATAACCCAGCTAAAATAGCTATTAGCAATTTTTTCATAAACTCACTCACTTTCTATATTTATTATATAATATTATTTTAATATTGCAATTAATTTTGATTTTAAAATTCAAGTATATTTTCTTATCTCTTTATATTCTTCATATAGTTTTTCATCTATACCTTTAGGACAGTTAGCTGGAGATGTACTAGGTAAATAAATAGCATCAATTTTAGTTTTAGAAAAGATATATTTATAATATAAATTATAAGCCTTTTTACCTGTCGTAAATATTACTTGAATTTGTGATTCTTTTAATATTTTGGAAATATCATTAGGAACAATATTTTTTATACTACTATCACTTGATGAGTTAATATCACAGCTTTTTACAACATCAAATAAAGCAATATTATGGTTTAAAACAAATTCTTTTCTTTCTTCGATACTTGTCCCTATTTTTTCTCCATAAACTCTTTCTAAAGTGCACCAAAATCTATTTTTGGGATGGAAATAATAAAAACCTATTTCTCTTGACTTTAAAGATGGCATACTACCTAAGATTAATACTTTTGATTTTTTATCGTAAACTGGTTTTAAATTATGAACTGCTTTCATCAAATCACCTTTTTTATACATTACTAATTATCAAAATAGTTTAAAGAAAAAATAGTTAATAAGTCAAGTTATCGACATATTTTTATATAATTTTATTATTTTTTTGTCGATTACATCCTATTTTCTATTAAGATTTCGCCTTTATAAGACTCTATCATTTCTTTTCTTATATCATCATAAGATTTATTTTGAGCTATTAACCACGAAAGTTTAACTGTCATAGATTCAATACTCATATCAAAAGCAGGAATTACGTTATATTTTTTTGCTAATTGACCTGGTTCATTTATATTTAAACTAGCAACACCATCAGGAGCTTGGGTAGTAACAACAATAGGAATTTCCTTTTTCTTTAAATAAGCAAGAGCTTCACTTAAATCAATATTATTGTTACGTTCTTTTAACAAATTTAAGTCCCCTGCTCCTGTTCCTCTTATAATAAATCCTTTTACTCCATTATCAGCTAAAATTTTTATATATTTTAATTGCAATCCAGGAAACTCTGTTAAAGATATTATATTTTTATCAAAAGTATTTTTTACTATTAATTCTTTTTTTGTCTTTGCTTTATTACCCAAAAAACTTAAATGATGTTTTAAAGATTGTTCATTTATTATAATACTATTTCCAATTCTCCCAATATCTGAAATTCTTCCAAAAGTTTTAAATGCATCATATTCATATTCTGTTTTCTTTTTTACTCTTGTTCCAGTTATTATTCTACTTCCAAAAACTGCAAATACTCCAACTAAATCTTGGCATTCATTAATTACACGAAGAGCATTTTCTAAATTTATTATACCATCACTTCCTAGTAATCCTACAGAAACTTGGGCACCAGTAAGCACAACTGTCTTTCCAATATTTGTTAAAGCAAAACTTAGTGCTGAACTGGTATAGCCCAGTGTGTTTGTTCCATGAGTTATAATAAATGCATCATAATCATCGTAATTATCAACTATTGTATTTATAATTAATTGCCAATCTTCTGGAACAATGTTTGAACTGTCTTTGTTCAATATAGTTATTGAATCAATTGATTCAATATTTTTTTTATGTCCTACAGAATTTAGTATTTTTACAAAGGCATTTCCTTTTAAAGAATTTTCATTACTAATAGCTATTCCTTCTTCGTTATGGACTTGCGAAATAGTTCCACCAGTAGAAATCAATAAAACTTTTTTCTTCATTTTTCATTAACTCCTTATTTAATTTAAATCTAATATAATTCTAGCAATTTTTTTCTAAAATGTCTTTATCTTTTCATAATAATTTTGATAAAATTAATTGAGGTGGTGCTATATGCAAGAAGTAGAAATATTAATTGACTTTGAAAATACAAAAGAAGAAGTTTTAAAAATATTATCTAAGTTTGAATTTATTAAGGAAAAAGAAATTTATGATACTTACTATGAAGATGAATTAAGACCAAATTTACATCCTGAGGCTAATTTAAGAACTAATGAATTATTTCGAGTAAGAAGACTAGGTAATGACTGCCTAATTACTTATAAGAAAAATCATTTTAAAGGAAATAGATGGACTTATTCTGATGAATATGAAACTAAAGCTGAAAATTATGAAACAGTTGAAAAAATAATTACTTTGTTAGGGCTTAAAGAACAAATAGTTATTCATAATAAAAGAAGGTTCTATAAATATAAAGATTATGAAATTGTATTTGAAGATGTTGAAAATTTAGGTTTATTTATTGAAGTGGAAAGAGTAATTAAAGGTAATCAAGAAGAATGCATGAAAGTTAAAGAAGAAATAAGAAATTTTATTAATTCTTTAGATCTTAAAAATCCTCGAGAACTAGATTTAGGAAAAAACCAATTAATGTTAAGAGAAAAATTAAAAAGATATGACATTAAAATCCATTGTGATGAACAAGTTTACATTGATGTAGATTAGAATATTGGATATAATTAAGTTAGGTGGTAATTATGGTTAAATTTATGAATGAAAAAATATTAAGTGAATTTTATGAATTGTTTTATTGGAAAAAATTAGATATTAATAATCCAAATATTGTTTTAGAAGTTCATTCGATGATGAGATTTTTATATCGTTATGGAATAAGTTTATCTAGCTATGGCTTTTCAATTGATTCAACTCTTGAAAAGTTTCCTTTTAATGAGGAAATCCAAGAATTGATAGATAATTTAAAAACTATTAATCAAGATGAAATCCAAGATATAGAGCTAAATAAATATGCTATAACTAAAATTCAAATTGCTAGTATTATGTTGCATGAAAAAGCACAAGAATTAGGTATTAAATTTAGTGACTTTATTATTAATGTTGCTAAAATAATTCATGCTAATGAACAAGTATTACCTCAAGCTCAAGGAGATAAGATTGCAAAATTAAATTACATTAAAGAGGATGAGCAAACGATTGATAATGTTTTAACATTAGTAAAAAATATTGATGAAGACATTCTAAAATATACAACTGAAAGTAAAGGTAAACTATGAAAAATTGTTTAATAACTCATATTGGCGACCCTGATGGAGCATTTCCAATAATATTTTGTAATTTAATATTTTCTAACACTGAATTTTTCTCTTGTGAAGTTGATGAAGTCGATGAGATTACTTTAGAGGTACTATCTCATCATGGAGACTATGAAAAAATCTATGTTGTTGATTTATGTTTTAATGAAAGTATTGCTAAGAAGATTAATAATGATGATATTCTAAAAAATAAAGTTTTAGTCTTTGACCACCATGCTAGTCGTGAACCTTTAAATAAATATCCTTTTATTACTGTCATTTCCGAAAAAAATGGGCGAAAAGAATGTGGAACAACTTTGTTTTTAAAATATTTACAAGAATTTACTAATAATAAGATATTATATAAAAGTTCTTTGATTGAAATGGTTGAGTTAGTAAGAGAATTAGACACTTATGATTTTATTAAAGAAAAGAAAGAAGACTCTTTTAAATTAGGAGATTTATATAACATTTATGGACGCGATAACTACATTGAAACTTATACTAATTTTATTAAGAATAATGACACTTTTTTCTTTACCGAATTTGAAAATAAAATCCTAGATTTGGAAAAAGATAGAAAAGAAAGATATATTGAGGAAAAATTAGAACTTGTTAAAAAAGCTACAATTGATGGAATACCAGTAGGTATTGTTTTTGCTGAACGATACCGAAGTGATTTAGGGCATGCTATCGTTACAAGAATGACTGATGTTGATATAGCTATAATTATAAATATAGGTCGTTCCGTAAGCTATCGTGCTTCAAAAGATGAAATCGATGTCAATACTTTAGCAGTTCCTTTAGGTGGCGGTGGACATAAGCATGCTGGTGGTAGTGCAATACCAGAAGGTTTAGAAGAAAAGATAGTTGAATATATTTTTAAAAACATAAAATGGGATAAATAATTTACCCCATTTTTTAAATATCATTAATACTAATACTCGCAAAAGTTCTATTCTTTAAATCACGATATAATTCTGATTTTTTATAAACATCATCATTTTGACCTTTAGCGATAACTTTTCCTTTATCTAAAACAATTATTTTATCTGCTATTTCCATCATTTGTGGTTTATGAGTAATCATAATAATAGTATGATCTGTTTTTAAATCAACCAATAATTTACCTATTTCGACAGTTGAACTAGGGTCGATATTACTAGTTACTTCATCAAAAAGCAAAATTTCGGCTTTTGTAAGTAATGCTCGAGCAATTATTAAAAGTTGCTTTTTGCCATCGGTAAATACTAAATCATCTTCCGTAATAATCGTATTATACCCTTTTGGCAAAGACATAATAAAGTCATGTATTCCTACTCTTTTACAAGCTTCTATTTGGTTATTAATATTACTATCAATTAAAGATAAATTTTCTTTAATACTCATTTCAAAGACAAAAGGCTTTTGAAAAATACCTGTTACATTAGAAGAATAAACCTTTTTACTATAATTATAAACACTTTCATTATCAATTAGTATTTCCCCTGAATTTAATCTAATCAAACGATATAACAAATTAATTATAGTTGTTTTTCCACTACCACTATGGCCAACTATAGTTGTAATCTCATTAGGTAAAGCTTTAAATGACACTTTATTTAAAATATTTTTACCTTTTGTTCCATATGAAACAGATTTAAATTCAACAACACCATTAATATAGTCATTTTCTAATTCACCAAAGTCAATTTCTTTATTTGGCGAACATTCTAAAATATTTTTAATTCTATTAACACGGACTCCATAATTATCTAAATTAAGCAAATTATCTAGCATAGTATCCATGCAAGTAACTGTCATTTCATAATAACTTATTAATAAAACTAGTTTATCAAGAGTCATTTTGCCATGAATAACTAAAAATGCCATGTAAATATATAAAAGAATTTTAGCTAAATAAATTATAAATGGTATTACACAATATCTTTTAGCCATATTAACTCTTTTACCTTTATATTGTTCTTTCCATTTTTTAAAAACCTTATTCATATTATTATCTAACTTAGGCATTAAATTCAATGTTTTTATTTGCTTTAAATTAGATAACATTTGATTTAATATATCTGTTACTTTATCTTCATATTTTCTAGTTCCTTCATAAAACTTAGAAATTTTAGAAGAGTTATTATTCATTAATGTTAAATAAAAAACATTAAGAAGTAAGACAAAAAGCCCAATAAAGATATCATAATACATAAATATTATATAGATAATAACGAGTTTTAAAATTCCTGTTGCTGCTTTTACTGCACAGTCAATAACATCAACTAAATATCTAATATCATCACTACAAGTTTCAATTATTTTTCCTCTTGAGATTTTCTCATATATTATATCATTATTAGAAATATGCTCTAATAATTTTTTTTGAACTTCTATATGGTAGTATTCTGCTAAAGAAGTGTAAGTATAGTAATTAGAATAAAGGGAAGCATAGTAGATAATATAAAATACTATATAAAGTATAACAAAAAACCAAATTCCATTAAAATTAGCATTTGTAATCATTGCAATAATACCTGATGTAGCTATTGGTGGAAGTAAGCTAGAGATATTATAAAAGCAACAGCTTACAAACATTCCAACTATTGCCCAAAACTTTTTATTAGCTATGGATAATAAATTTTTAAATACTAAAAAATACCTTTTCATACTACTCTATATTCTTATCATATTCAATATCTTCAACATCGTATTTTCTAATATTATTAATTTTTGATAATATTCTTGTTGCTAACCAACCAACCAATGCTAAGATAAAGAAATAGACAAAGCCGAATGCTTCAAATGTTGGTGCTGAGTTTGTAAATAAATCTAAAAACCCTGCTCCTGCACTCATTGCTGTTACAATTGTTAAACTATCAATTGAACTTGAGGTCACATCTTGTTTTATACCATTAAATAGTTTTTGAGCCGATGAAACATAGTTTTTGGTCATATCCCATAAATGCTTAATATACTCTAGAGTATCTCTCAATGTTTCATATCTGTATCCAGATATAGCTAAGAATTCCGCTAAATCTTCATCATTTTTAGCAATTTTTTCCCTCGTTGAAATATATGTACTCATTTGTTTAATTCTTCCATCTATTAATGTAACTGTTTTAGCATATCCTTCTAATTTAGTCGTAAATTTAACTATTTCAGAACCCTTAACACGAACATTTTCTTTAACTTTATCAATTTTCTCCCAAATAATTCTATGTAAGTTTAAATATCTATGTAATTGGCCTTTAAATTCACGAATAAATATTTGTTCTTCAATATATCTTTCAATAGTAGGTAAATCAGTTTTCTTATTGTTGATAAAATAGTACTTATCCCCGCGTATTACATCATACTTCTTATTGGAAAATTCAAAATATTTTTGTTTTTCTGTACGAGCTAGAAGTTCTGACATCTCCTCTTTTGTGGCATTATCACAAACAATAAAATAAGGAAATACTGTTTCAATGTGAGCTAGCTCTTTAGGTATTGGAGCACCTAAACTAAATAAATAACTTAAAGCTGGAGATAATTTATTTTCATAGTAATCTGTTACTTTATCAACATCAGCAAATAACGTGTCATTGCTAACATTTCCGTTATTCAAAGTAATAAGACCATCTTCAAATATCTTAACTGTTATATTTTGAGCAGTGGTAAATAAAATATATTCTTCCCCTGCAACTCCATACTCAATTCGTCCAATTTCTAAATTTTTACGATATTCCTGTAATTTTTCAACATCTAGAGCCAATTCTGTTTTACACATTCTTAAAAAATCATATATTTCGGATAATTGGAGCATTGTTCTTTGAAACCAACCACCAACATAAAGATTATCAATTTTCATACACAAACACCTCTTTTTTATCTTTTAAATTTCATATATAAAGAATTTAGCATCATCAATCTTAAAACCATAATTTAAATAGCATGCATGAGCAGCAGTTCTAAAGTTTCTACTCCATAGTTCAATAGTTTTACATTTATGTTCCTTACAAATTTTTTTAACTTCATCAAGCATTAATGTTGCAATATTGTGACGTCGCATGTCTTCTCTTACACAAACGTGGTTAATAATAGCATAAGTATTCATATTCTCATAAATTGTGGGAATAACAGTTATTTTCGTATGAGCAATTATCTCTCCATCATATTCTCCAATTAAATATATTTGATTCTTATCATTTTTATTTTCATCAAAAATTCGATAAGCATATTCTAAATTAGTTGTTTCATTAAAACATTCATCACATAGCTTAATTATATCTTTAACGTCCTCTCTTCCTGCAATTCTAAAATTTAATTTATCTTTATCCATTTCTTTACTCCTCCTATTATAATGATTATAACCTATAATTTGAAAAATTTAAAGAATTTATTATTTATAATTGTGCTATAATGTATTATAATAATTTTCAGTTTAAGAGGTGGAATTATGAATTTAAAAAATTATAGGAATATTTATATGATTGGTATTGGTGGTATAAGTATGAGTGGACTTGCTCATATCTTAGTAAAATGGAACTACAATGTAAGTGGTAGTAATAATGAAGAATCATCTACTACTAAGGAATTAGTCAGTAATAATATTCATGTTAATATTGGACATAATGCTAATAATATTACTAATGCTATTGATTTAGTTGTTTATACTGCAGCGATAAAAAGTGATAATGTCGAATTAGTTAAGGCTAGAGAACTTGGAATACCTTGTATAGAAAGAGGAGAATTTTTAGGGGAATTAACATGTCTTTTTAAGGATACGATAGGAATAGCTGGAACACATGGTAAGACAAGTACAACATCAATGGTTTCTAGTTGTTTTCTAGAAGGTGGAAAAGATCCATCTATTCAAGTTGGAGCAACACTAGATTTAATTAATGGTAATTATCGTGTAGGAGAAAGTGACTACTTTATTATTGAGGCTTGTGAATATTGCGATAGTTATTTAAATTTTAAGCAAAAAAGTGCTATTGTTTTAAATATTGATGATGACCATTTAGATTATTTTAAGAATATTGAAAATATTGAAGCTTCTTTTAGAAAATATGTAGCTAATTTACCTATCGATGGATTACTTATTATTAATAATGATGATGAGCGAGTTAGAAAGTTGAAAGATTATACTAAAGCAAAAGTAATTACTACAGGAATTTTAAATGATTCGAAGTATATGGCTAAAAATATTACTTACAATGAAAATGGTAATGCTACTTTTGATGTTTATAATGATAGTGAACTTATTGATACTTTTAGTCTTAATGTTCCTGGAGAACATATGCTAAGAAATGCCTTATGTTGTATTGCTCTATGTTTAGAATATAACATTAGTAGTAGTGATATTAAAAATGGTTTATTAAAATATCATGGAGCAGCAAGAAGATTAGAGTACAAAGGGAAGTTTAATGGTGCCAAAGTATTTGATGATTATGGTCATCATCCTACAGAAATAGAAGCAACCGCTAAAGCTTTTATCTCTAAAAAACATAATGAATCTTGGGTTATTTGGGAAGGTCATACATATAGTAGGGTTTACGAACATAAAGATGAATTTCCAGAAAGTCTTAAACATTTTGACCATATAATAGTGATTGATATCTATGCTGCTAGGGAAGAAAATACTTTTGGAATTAAACCAGAATACGTTGTGGATAAGTTAAAAGTTATGAACAAGGATGCAGTTTATATAAGTGACTATGAAGAGATTAAAAATTATTTAAAAGAAAGAGTAAAAGATAATGACATAATTCTAACGTTAGGTGCTGGATATGTCACAAAAATAAGCGACTTACTAACAAAGTAAATCGCTTTTATATTTAATTTAATTTTTCTGTAATAACAACAAAAAACTCACTACTCCACATATTTAAAACATCAATATTTTTAATAAATGGTATTATATCTTCTTTCGCTTCTGTATAATCAATTTCCTTAAACTTTTTAATTAATAACTCTTTTAAAACCTTTATATCAAATTTATCAATAGAATTAATGTACTCTGAATCAATTAATTTATTTTTAAGCAATTCTAAATTAACTCTTGTATCATTAGCTAAAAAGAAAATATAATCATATAAATCTCTCCCCTTCGTCCTTGTCTTCCAATTGCGACATAAAATTGCATGTATTTTACCTGCAAATAATGATTCTTTATCATATAACTTTATTTGATGAGGACTTGGTAATAATTTATATTTCTCTTCATATGTAGCACCACTTGGAGGATTAATATCTATTTCAAACTTTATTTTTATACTTTTTAATATATCTTTATATTCATAATTTTGATTATTAGAAAAAAACTTTAAAATATGTTCTTTTGTATCTCCTTTTACAAAAGCCGAAGTTATATTAGAATTATTACTTTTATTTTTAGTCGTAATTTCCAAATTTAAGCCATATGCTTGCAATTCTTTTTCTATATAAATAAAATATTTGCTTATATCAAAGTTCTTATCCGGTGTAACTAAAGCAAAATCTAAATCTTCAGAAAATCTATCCAAATCATAAAAAATTCGTAATGCTGTTCCTCCATAAAATGCTGCTTTATCAAAAAACTCACCTCGTGATAATCCTCTTAAGACTATTTCTTGAATAATTTCTTTTAAGGCATTTATTTCATCATTAATATTTTTAATTTCATACTTAGATAGCATTTGTTTAATAACATTATTCATCTTTCGTCCTCCTTATGTATCTAGCAAGTAGTTCTACATTTCTCGAGTGGTATAAATTACTTAACTTTTCAATCGTTTCAACATTTAGCTTATTAAATTCTTGGGTATCAATTCGTAAATCATCAAATAGCATTTTTTCTAAATTAGTATAATTATTTAAAGGTTTTAAAGTGTATAATTTATCACATAAAGCTTTTTCTTTAGTAGCTATTTGGTAAGAATAATTATTTTCTTCTTTTAAAATTATTTCTTCTGGATATGCAAAAGACGGAACATCTCTATATGTAAATGTTCCAAATTGCGTGTTAAAGATTTTTTTCTTTTTCTTATTTATCGTCGCACAAGTTATTGTATTTACTCTTTCTGGAATTAAGCCATAGAAAGATAGAGCATATTCAAAAGAAATATATGATGGTCCATAAATACTTCCTGCAAGTAAATATCCTGGTGTATTAACATCAGTTTCATATAACCCATTTATTATCTTAAATAATTTACAATCTCTTACTTCTCTTGATAACTTCATATCTTTATTAGAGTATTCAGGCAAATTATTTTTGAATATTTTATTTGTTATTATCATATTTTCACCACTTTTTATCATTATACGATAAAAAGTAGTGAAAATCAAGAATCATTTTTCAACCATGGCTGTAACTTCAATTTCAATTTTTGAACCTTTTCTAACAAAACCACCGACTTCAACCATAGTCGATACAGGCATAGAATTTTTGAAATATTCTGCTCTAATTGGAGAAACAACTTCAAAATCATTAATATCTTTCAAATAAATAACTGCTTTAACAACATCATCTATACTTGCTCCTGCTTCTTCTAAAATACTTTTAATTTCTTCAAAAACTAATTTAGTTTGTTCTTTTATATCTTCAGTTGCAACCTCGTTAAATTCTCCTTTAGGAGCTTGTACTCCTGAAACAAATATTAAGAAAGAATCTCCTAAATCAATTTTCTTTGCTGGAGTATAAACTCCTTTTTTAACATATCCTTTTGGTTCAATATTTTCAATTTTCATAATATCCCATCCTTTCAAAAAATATTTTTTTATATTTCAAACCAATTTCCTTCACTAATAATTTTAATTTTTTCATCATCTACAAAAATTGCTCCATTATCATCAATAACATATAATTTATTTCCATCAATACTTTTTAAATTTTTACTTGCATTTAAAAGATTTTCTTTTCTTATCTTAGGAAAAAATTCATTATTAAAATGAGGTATAAATTGAAAATCAACTAAATTTAAGCCATCAATTGGATAATCTTTAATATACTCATCAAATAAGTCTTGACATGAATTACAAATAGTTGGACATAATACACAACTACCTGCACTTGCTCCAATCCAAATTCGCGTTTCCAATAATTTATTCAAATGTTCTTCTAAACCTGATGTTTTAATACTTTTTCTTAACCATTGTGTATTCCCACCTTCAAAAAATAGAACATCAGCCCATTCAAATCGTGGTAAAAAGTTTTCAATATCAACTCCATTAATATCGCATAAATCTATTTTAAAACCTAATTTTTTAAAATATTCTATATCTTTAATAAGCCAATCATTCATATCCCCACCTTCATAATTGGAGGCAGTTGTACAAAATAACATTTTTAAATCTTTAAAATCCTTACCGATAATATTTTTTAATTCTTCTTCTATACTTTTATTGGCAATACCACTAGAAGTTAAAACTAATTTCATCTACTACACCTCTTTCTTAAATATACTTTAATAAATCAGGGAACTCTGTATACCCACTTTCGGCATTTAAGTGTCCTCCGTCATCAATTATAACTTGTTTTGTAGCAATAGTATCAGCAAAACTTTTTTCTACTTCATATTTAACATAAGGATCATTTTTACTATAATAACAAATAATATCATCACAATAGTTTTTAACATCTTCCAAATTATCCAAATACATTGTTTTATTAACATTATCATATTCCTCGTTTATACCTAAATAATTATTAAAGCCACAAACAAAGATTAGCCTTTTTACTTTAACTTGGTTATTAATTAAAAATTTTGCAACAAATGCTGGTGCTATAGAATGAGCAAATATGATTGTATTTTCATTTATAAGTCCAGCTTTAACATATACTTTTATAAGTTCATTCCAATTATCGAAATTTTGATACCCAACTCCACTTGGTAAATCAGGTGTATATACGTTTTCTACACCTCTATTTTCAATTTCTTTTCTTAACCATGGTATCCAATTAGAAAAAGGATTACTAAAACTACCATGAATTATAAAATAATTATTTTTCAATTAAAACATATCCTTTCTTTGCTTCTATATTCCACTTAATTATACCATAAATATTTATGAGTAAATACCCAATTGAAACTAAAAACATCATACCAGAATTTTCCCCCTTTGATATAAACGTTATTAACCATATGGTTAAATCAATAGTGTTATTGATAAGCCATATCCACCAACATTCCTTAAATCTTAATATTGATAATATTACAGCACATAAATTAATGATGTTTGATGAGGCATCTAAAAAAGCAATTCTTTGTGAAGGAATTAAAGTTAATAAATAACTTAAAATTAAACTTCCAACTATACAAGAAATAGTTATTATAATAGAATTTTTTAAAGTAAACTCACGTACTTTAACGTTATTATCTTTATTTAAATTTTTACTCCAACTAATAAATCCTTGTATTTGTAATATAGGGCAAATAATTACTCCAAATATGAACAAACCATAAAGGCCATTTTTAAAAGAAACATATCCTATTAACAAATAATTAATTAAACCTAGAATATAACTACTTCTTTTTCCTTCACTAGATAAATAAGCACATAAAAGACCTGTAAAAAGACTTGCTCCACCTATTAAAATATCATCAAATATTGCACCCGATATTAAAGATATTGCTAAACATATTATGGTTACTATTAAATATTTTTTATTCATTTTTGAATATCCAATTCAATTAAGTTATTATTTAACTTATCTATATTATTTTGAAGAGATAAAAGATAAGATATATTACTAGCAACTTCTATACTATCAATTGCTGTAATAGAAGGGTCTAATGGCAATATTTTTTGTTCATATAAATTTTGTTTTAATAAGTCATTTATATTATCAACCTTATTTGCAACATAATTTTCAAAATAATATAATGTCCACACATTTTTAGATTTAGAGAATTTAAGTTCAAATATCGGTTCTAATTCCTCATTAATATTAACACCATCTAACTTAAAAGTCTTTTTAAATTCATCACTTAAAATATTAATTCTCTTTTCTTTGATATAACCTTTTTCTTGTTCGTAAACTTTATGATATATTTTTTTGTATTCTTCAATCAATTCCTCAAATGTAGGATTTTCTTTATTAATCTTATAATTATCAATAGTAAATTTATGATTTAATTCGTAAAATGAATAAAGGCAATTCCAAGTATTAGGATTGGTATTATAAACAATTATTCCTATTTCATCACCATAAAGAACATTAGTATATAAATTTAAAGCACTATCTAATCTAGTAGGTATCATATCTTTAGGAACTTTTTTATTTAACATTTCTTCTGTAATTATCATTTTAACACTTCCTTATTAATATTTTATAATATATTTATTTAATTTTTTCTTTTATCTAAATCTATTTCTAAGTCTGCTATTTTGTCTTCTTTTGCATATTTAACCAATAAATGTGCTTCATATGTTGCTAAACTTCTTCCACTATTCCAACTATTATCGGATAAAAACCAATTATCTTTATCAGTAAAACCATCTTTTGCAGAAATTAAAGTAACTTCCATCCAAGGCAATTTCTTTTTTAAAATAGCATAACACCTTTTCAAATGAAATTCACTTGTTATTATTGTTAAACTTTTAATTGTTGATAACTCATCTTTTAAAAGTTCTAAGGCATTATCAACATTTTCAAAAGTATTATTTGATGTAGTATCTAGTAATATATTTTCTTCTTTTACTCCCAGTTTGATAGCTAATTCCTTCATTTTTAAAGCTTCTGCTATATTAGAATTATCTTGATTACTGACACCATTTACTCCACCCATAAAAATAATTTTTTCAAACCTTTTATTTTTATATTCTCTAACAGCAGTTTCTACTCTTTCTTTTAAAAGCATGCTATTACCAAATACTAAACAATATTTACTATAATTTCCATTATCAAAAATGCTAGAATAGACAATAGCATTTATATCTTCATCAGTTAATTGTTCATCATTTATATTTGATAGTTTCATAAAATCTCCTTTAATTTTGCTTTTTTTCAATCATCTTATTATAAATCTTAAATTTTGGGTAAGCTGTTTTAATATGACGATATAATATTGAGTTAGTTGCTAACCAATCAAGTACTTTTTTACGAATAACCTCCGTATTATCAACAGTTTGTTTTTTAATTTCCGATTTTATCTTGTTCATGACATTAAATGAGACAATGTTATCAATGAAATAAATTACAAACAAAATAATAGCCGTTATAATTACTATAGATTGACTAAATAAAGCAACAAAATTTACAATAATTGGATGAACAATATATACAACAAAACAACCAAGTAATCCAAAAGGAATCATTGTTTCTAAACATATTCTTCCATTAATATTAAATTTTCTTCGAGAATAATCCCACCATCTAGCTTTAAATAATTTTTCCATAATATAAGAAGTAAAATACTCTAAAAGAGAACAAATTAAAATTGATTTTAAAAAGACATCTAAAATATCTTTTGTATTTTGACCTATCAATAGAACAATTCCTAAAACACCATAGCCATATATTGGACATATTGGTCCAATTAGAAATCCTCTATTAACAAATTTTTTTAGTTCAAATAACTTACATATTACTTCCATAGACCAGCCTATAAAAGCATAGATAATAAAATATAAAAAATATCGACAAATTACTTCCATTAATTTCACTTCCAAAGTTCTAGAGTTTTATTTTAATAATATTCCACCATTTACATTAACGTTTTCCCCATTTATATAATCTGCCTGTTCACTTAATAAGAATAAAACTAAATTTGCGGTATCTTCAGTTGTTCCAAGCCTTTTACTAGGATTTTTTCTGCTGTTGCTTTTATTTCTTCTTCAGTATAACTTTGCATACCTAAAGGAGTTAAGGTTAAAGAAGGACTGACAGTATTAACTCTAATATTGTATTTAGCTAATTCTAATGCACAGCATTTTGTCATCATAATAGTTGCTGCTTCACAAGTACAATAAGCCAAAGAATCTTCCATAGGCCTTGTTCCTAATCGTGAGGCTATATTAACTACTCTAGGTTTTTCTGCGTTTTTCATTAAAGGTATTGCATTTTTTATACATTGCCACCTTGCTACCACATTAACATTTAATTCATGTCTAAATTCTTCGATTGTTAAATCTTCAATAGATAATACTTTATCATAAGCAGCACAATTTACTAAACCATCTAGCTTGTTAAAATTAGTATTGATTTCTTTAAACATATTATCTACTTCTGTTTCTTTGGATAAATCGCATTTTATTAATAAAATATTATCTTTATAACTAGACAATTAAAGAATTGTCTCTTCGGCAAGTTTATCATTATGGCCATAAATTATAATAACACTTGCATTATTTTCTAATAATTGCTTACTTATTTGTCTTCCAATCCCAGAAGTTCCTCCCGTAACTAAAATAACTTTATCTTGAAAATCAATTTTCATACTCATCATTCCTCTCAATCTATAACCATTGTATCATAATATAATTTTTTTATGTAACTAATTTAAATTAGTATTTTAATATCACACAATTAATTTTTTAAATTTCCAATTGATACTACATAAATGCCATCATCACGAACATATGACAAAGTTGATCCAGTTAAAACCATTAAGAATTTTGGCTCACCACATTTTTCTAAATCAATTTTTTCTTTAAAAGCTTTAAGATCCTTTGCCGCTTGTTCTATCTGTCCAGCTCCTAGTTTTACTTCAATAGCTCCCCATTTATCATCTTCTGTTCTAAGAATAAAATCCACTTCGAAGTCTTTATTATCTCTATAATAAAAAAGATCAGCATTTATTGATTCAGCATATATTTTCAAATCTCTATAACATAAATTTTCAAATATAAATCCTGTAAAATTTAAATCATTTATTAAGTTTTCTTTTTTTAACCCTAAAGACGCAATAGCTATAGATGGATCTACCAATTCTATTTTAGGACTTTTTCGAAGTTGAATTGAAGACCTCAAATTTAAATTTGTTGCTGGAACATATTCTAAAACAAATAATTTTTCTAAAGTATTTAAATAATCAATAGCTGTTGGACGAGAAATATCTTGAAAAAAAAGATTTGATATATCATCAACTATTGTCGATTTATTTGTTGATGTAGATAAATTTCTACTAATACTTTTTAAAAGAGCACTCATTTTTAGTCTGTCTCTTTCAATTCCATCAACTATTTTAACATCTTCATTAACTAAACTTTCAACATATTCTTTAGCTACTTCATATTTGTTGTTTCCATCAATATTTAAAGATTCAGGCCACCCACCTCTTATCATTACATCAATAATATCTTCTAACTCGAGAGTAGATACACAAGATATTTCTTTATTAGCAATAATATCTTTTAATGATACTTGACCATCAGAATCCTTTGATTCAAACAAAGACATTGGTCGCATTATAATCCTAGAAATTCTTCCAGTTCCAGTATGCATAGTTTGTCCTTCTTTTGGCTTGGCTGATCCAGTTAAAATATACTGCCCTTTTAATCCTGTATGGTCAACATCCATTCTAATCGAATCCCATACAACTGGATACATTTGCCATTCATCAAAAAGTCTTGGTTTTGCTCCCTCTAAAAATAAAGACGGTTTTGTAGTACTAATATTATCATATTGAATTTTTTTATCTGGATCTTGAAATTCAACTAAACTATTACAATATTGTCTAGCAGTTGTTGATTTACCACACCATTTTGGTCCTTCAATCACAACAGCTCCCATATATTCTAATTTATTTTTTAATTCTGCGTCAACAATTCGAGGTAAGTATTCTCCCATAGCAATCACTCCTAATACAATTATATACTATTTCTTTTAATTTTAAAATACTTTATCTTACAAATTGTACTAATTTCATTTTACAATTTGTACCATTTTGATTTTACAATTTATACTAAATGTTATTCTAAAAAAGACACTTTTATTAAGTGTCCTATTTAACATATGGTATTAAAGCCATAAATCTTGCCCATTTAATTTGTTGTGCAATATGTCTTTGATGTTTAGCACAAGCTCCTGTCATTCTTCTAGGCATAATCTTGCCTTTTTCATTAATATATTTAGAAACTATCATAACATCTTTATAATCAACACTTTTTCCAGCACACATTTGGCAAATTTTCTTTTTCTTACGATAAAATTCAGCCATCTATATTTCCTCCTTTTTAAAATGGTAAGTCATCATCAGATAAAGCTACTTCATTACCAAAATCCTTGAAAGGATCTTCAGATACATCTGTAGTCTCAATATCTTGACTAGGCTCAAAATTATTTTCTATTTCGTTATTTGTATTAGTTTGGAAGTCTCCACTAGTTCCTTTTGCTCCTAAGAAAGTTACATTATCAGCTAATACTTCTGTAACATATCTTTTAGTTCCATCTTGAGCATCATAACTTCTAGTTTGAATTCTTCCTTCAACAGCTACTTGAGAACCTTTTTTGCAATATTTAGCTATATTTTCAGCTTGTTTACGCCATGCAACACAGTTAATAAAGTCAGTTTCTCTTTCCCCATTTTGATTTGTATATGTTCTTGAAACAGCAACAGTAAAACTAGTACTTGAAATACCAGATGTTGTTGTTCTAAGTTCAGGGTCCCTTGTTAATCTTCCTATTAAAATTGCTTTATTCATTATTACTACTCCTCATCTAATTTAATAATTAAATGTCTTAAAATTGTTTCATCAATATTAGCTTTTCTATCTAATTCAGCTATTGTTTCTTTATTAGCTTCAAAATTCATTACGAAGTAATAACCGTTAATTTCTTTTTTAATTGGATAAGCTAATTTTTTTTCACCAAGTTCTTTAAGTTCGTTTACTTTGCCTTTAGCACTAGTTACTATAGATTCAATGTTTTTAGCAGTTTTAGATACTTGCTCACTTTCTTGTGTCGCTTTAACGATAAACATCATTTCATATTTATTCATTATTTCTACACCTCCTTATGGTCAATTTCGGCTTCATTTAATGAAGCAAGGAGTAAATTAATACTCGTTAAGTATTATAACAAATGTTAATTAATAAGTAAATAATTTATTTCCTTTTAAATATTATGAAGTTATGACTCTTTTAGACTTTTTTCATCAACATATACATAGTTTAAAGCATTATTTGCTGTAACAACACTTTCTCCAAGTTCACTTTCTAAATCTTTTCTTGCATTACCTGCAATCTTTCCGCCTCGTCTTGCAATATCCACATTCTCTTCTAATCCTTGAGGATTCTTCTTTTTAGCTATTTCTCGAGTTGCTATTTCTCCTAAATCAGCAAGTGCAACTTCAACATCACTCATATTATCTCTTAAAGATTCTTTTCTAAGACCTTTAAATAATTTATATTCTTTGGCAGTCATGCCACTCCACTCTTTATAGATTTCATTTGTAAGAATAGCATATTCTTTTCCTTCAGTTATTCCGCTTTCCTTCCAAACATCGGTCAATCCTTTTCTATCTTGGATACCTTTTATTCTCTTAGCAATCCATTTTTCATCATATCCTTTTGCTCGATATAAATCAATTGCTCTTTGGGCTGCTATAGATGGATTAAAAACTTCATCAATTCTTTCACTTCCTAGCTTAGCCAACCACAATTTTATTGGTTCGGCATTTTTACTAGGAACTGACTCAATTATCCTAAACATTCCTTCAATATCTACGACATCTGTATTATAATATTTGCCATCTGATGATTTTAATTTCAGTTGGTTACAATTTGTAACCGACTCATTTCCTTCATTCTTTAAACGATGCTTTAATACCTTCCAATAATTTCTCGGATTATCACTTCCTGATAATACTCCAACCACATCAACTACACTAACAAAGTATTTTTCACTTTCCTTATCCCACACTGTTCTTATTGTTTCATTATTAAATATTTTATTTATCAAATACATTTTATCTTGTTCCATTTTCAAACCCTCCCTTGTTATAAAATTATCATACATTTGTTTTGTAGTCAAGTAGAAATTTTTAATTTTTTAACAAAAAAAATATCAACCACTTTTTAATGTAATTGATAACTTTTAAGCTTTTATTTATATATCCGTACGAATAATCTTTTCAACATTAGGTAAATCTATTTCTTGATTATCCATTACAAGTTTTAAAACTTGTACCATTGTCTCAATTTGTTCTTCTAAAGGCATATTAATACTATCAAAAGTATTCATTCTTTGCTCAGAGTCATAAATAATTTTAAAAGACTTTTCTTTATCTTTTTCATCACTATTCATTAATGCAGGACATCCTTTTCCTAATTTATCTAAATACATATTTACAATAAATTGCAACGATTTTAGAAAACTTTCTTTATAAAGTGTATCTTTTAAATCACTCAATATTAGTCTACATAAATCAACTGGATTTCCAGGTCGAATTACAATCTCATTATTCTCAGTTAAAACCAAGTAATTAACAAGAAATTTCAGAAAAAGAATCATTAAATATTTGCATTTGCTCTTTATCAGATAAAACATAAAAATCGTCTTCATCTTCTTGCATTTCATAACGTACTCTATTAGTTCGATTATAAATTTCTTTATTAAACATTAGTAAAAAATAATTAAATGATATTTCCTCTTTTACTTGTTCCACAGTATCACTCCTCTTTAGGTATTTTATTGTAGTCTAATTTCACATTATTGCAAGAAAAATAAATTATTTTCTTAATACAAGCCCTTTTCCACTTGCTTTATCTATAACTAATAATCTATCTTCCATTTTCTTCAAACACTCTTTAAAACTATTTGCTTTCACTCTAGTTTCTGCTACCTCCTCACTTCCACAATTTTCACAATATGGTCCTTCCGTTAATTTCCTAACCACAAAACCTTCAAAAACAGTTTCTTTGCCATTAAATACAATAATAACTGCTATCCCATCAGTTAAATAATCCTTTATTGAAGAATCAGTGGAAAGTAAACTATTAATATCAACTTCTTCAAAATCATCTAAAGGATTACCCGTATATTTTAAGGCTAAAAAAGCATTACATTTATCTTTTAACCTATCAGATGATATTGTAAGTTGATAACCATTTCTTAGCATATATTGAATTCTATTTGATAATGCATATAAGCTATTAATCTCCCTACTTTCTAAAGTCCATATCTCCGAATCACTTTTAATTCTTTTCTTTTGCTTTATTTCTTTTCCAAAATCTAAAATCATAATTATCACTATCCTTAATTTCTTTTAATATTTCTTCAGTATCTTTTAAATTGCTCTTAATTTTCTTATCTAAATTAAATAAATCATTGACTTCTTCTTTAATATAAAGAGGTACAAAAACATTGTCATTTTCTAAAATAGTTATAATTCTATTTTTTAGTAAATTAGTTAATTCATCTTTATTAATAGTTCTAAATGTTCTAATATTAATAAGTTTTTTTATACTGCTTATTGCTAATTTTTCATCTAACATTAAATTTATTTCAATTTCTTTTTGCTTATCTAAAACTAATATTTTATGATATTTATTAGTAAAACTCTTTAATTCTTTATATAAATATGTTCCAATTTTATCTAACTCTTTCGAATAATTTAGAACAAAACAACTAACACTTTTTTGCATACTATTTTGTAACATTAAATCTAAAGAAACAAATATCTCCATCTTGCATGATGTATTCTTTTCCTTCTAATCTTAATTTTCCTGCTTCTTTTACTGTTTTTTCACTTTTTAGTTCTTCTAAAACATCAAAAGACATAACTTCTGCTTTAATAAATCCTCTTTCAAAGTCTGTATGAATAATTCCCGCACATTCTGGAGCTTTCATTCCATCTTTAAAAGTCCAAGCTCTAACTTCATCTTTACCTGATGTAAAAAATGTTTTTAACCCAAGAAGAGAATAAGTTGCTTTAATAAGTAAATCTAAACCACTTTCTTCTATTCCCAATTCTTCTAAAAAGATTTTTTTGTCATCACTATCTAAATCAGATAATTCACTTTCTAATTTAGCAGACATTATAACTACTTCTGCCCCTTCTTTTTTGGCATAGTCTCTTACTTCATTTGTATAAGAATTTCCCTTTGCTACATCTTCGTCTGATACATTCGCAACATAAATAATTTTCTTTAGAGTAATAAAATTAAAAGGCTTGATGATTTCTAATTCATCTTTTGTATATTCAATACTTCTTAATGGCTTATTCTCTAATAATGTGCTTTGAGCTTTCTTTAAGGCCCCTAATTCTAATACTGTTTGCTTATCTTTAGTAGTTTCAGCTTTCTTCTCTATTTTCCCAATTCTATTTTCGACTATTTCCAAATCTGCTAAAATAAGTTCTGTATTAATAATTTCAATATCTCTTACTGGGTCAGTATTTCCTTCAACGTGAGTAATTTCAGCATTATCAAAACATCTTACTACTTCAACAATCGCATCAACTTCTCTAATATGCGATAAGAACTTATTTCCAAGTCCTTCTCCTTTAGATGCACCTTTAACAAGTCCTGCAATATCCGTAAATTCAAAAGTAGTAGGAACTAAACTTTTAGGTTCATACATTTTATTTAAAACATCTAATCTTCTATCTGGAACTGTAACTACTCCAACATTTGGTTCAATTGTTGCAAAAGGAAAATTTGCAGCTAAAATATTTTTCTTTGTAATAGCATTAAAAAGAGTTGATTTTCCTACATTAGGTAATCCAACTATGCCTGCTTTTAAAGCCATTATACCACCTCAATTTCTTTACTTATTATATAAAAAAACAACTGATTATTCAATTGTTTTAAATAACTACCGCCCCATTTATACCAATAGGTACTCCAATTAAATACCAAGCTACTGCTAAAATTATTAAGACAGCTACTGTTGCTATTGCATAAGGGATTTGATATTTAAGTGTTCTAAACATCGCTATAGCACTTGTATTTTGATTATATTTTTCAATATATGCTAAGTAAATAACATAGTAAGCAAGTAATGGCGTCAAGCAAATTGTAGCACATTCACTAAATCTGAATATTACTTGAGCATACTCAGGAGATAAGCCAGAATTCATAAATGCTGGTACTGCAGTTGTTGCTAGTAGCACCCACTTAGCTTGAGAGTTGGGCAAGAATATTGTCGATATCATCCCAATTATGAACAATAAAATTATAAGAGGAATACCCGTTATAGATGCAGTATTTAATAGTCTTGCTAAGTTAGCTACAATGACATTGCCAATGTTACTATATTTATAGATATTTAATAGTACTGAAGCAAATAAAATTATAACTAATATTTTACCTATTCCATCTAGAGAATGACCTAAATCATCACATAAATCATTATTGTTTTTTATCGTTCTAGCACCAAGACCATAGAATAATCCTAAAATAACAAATAACATTGTTACAATGAAGACAAAGCCATTACTAAAGAATGAATCATAACTAAATAACTTATCAATATAAAATACTTGGCTATCATCTAATAATTTCCCTGATAAAGGAAGTCCTGGAATAATATTATATAAGAATACTAATAAATAAATAACTCCTGCTGTAAGAGAAAAAATTAATCCTCTTACTTCTTTTTTACCTAGTTTAAATTCTCTTTTTTCTTCTTTAAATTCGTATCTTTCAATTTTATTAGCTGTATATCTTTCCGTTATCTCTGTAATAACAAAAGCCATAATTAAAGTAGCAGCAAACATTATAAAGATAAACGTTTTAGTACCTAAAGTATAACCACTATCTAGTAAATTAGCACTTTGTAAAGTTAAAGTCATTAATGAACTGTCTTGAGATGATAAGAAAAGATTTATTCCTGAACCACAAGTTAAAGCAGCAAAGGTTGCAACTATTCCAAGCATTGGATTACGTCTACCATAAGAAAATAATAAAGCACTTAAAGGGATAGCTATTATATAAGATAAATCTCCTAAAATACTTGATAAAATACAAATTAAGCCCCAAACAAAAGTAATTGTTTTTTTTCTGCTTTTCTTCGTTAAAAGGGTTATCGAAGTTTTTAAAAAACCACTTTTTTCCATAACACCTATTCCAATTAGAACAATGATTAACATGCTTAAAGGGGTGAATGAGGCAAAGTTCGATACTGTTGTTTGAAAAATATATTTAATTCCAGCAATACTTATTAAAGACTCTACTGTTTCAGTTACTTGGTAATATTCATTTGTACTTGTGTTTATCTTATTATATGTTGCTTCAAAACCAATTAAGTGTAAAAACCAACTTAAAACAATAACAGCAATTATTAATATTATAAATGTCATTATTGGATTTAAAGTAATCTTTTCTTTAATATTATTCATTTTCATTTTTTTCACCCATTATCTTTTTAACCTTTTTTTCAAATTCCATTCTATCAAGCATGACTTCTCTACCACAATTCTTACATTTTATTTTAACATCAACACCTATTCTTGTAATAGTCCATAAATTAGTCCCACAGGCATGTTGTTTTTTCATTATTACTTCATCATTTAAATTAATCTTTTGCATTATGCACCTCTACTTGATTATATGGTATCTTAATATTATTTTGATTAAGGAGAATTAAAGCTGTTCTTGTTAAGTCTCTTTCTATTTGCCATCTTTTATCTTGTTTACAATCAACACTAATTAAATAGTTAATTGAAGATGAATCTAGTTTACTAACACCATGATATTTAAAACTATTTTTAACTACTCCTTCTATTTTACTTATTTCTTTAGATATTTTATTATTAATTATTTTTTCGACATTTAAGACATCTTCTTCATAAGCAAGGGGAAGAGTAACAAAAACGGTAGCAACTTTTTGCGATAAATTAATTATCTCATTAATATTACGATTGGATACAACAAGGACATTTCCTGTTGGAGCTTTAATTTTCGTTGATTTTAAAGTCAGTTCAATAACTGTTCCAGTAAACCCATTATATTCGACAATATCTCCTGTGACAAAATAGTTTTCAATAATAATTGTAATTCCTCCAATAAAGTCTTTTAAGGTATCTTGCAATGCTAAACCTAAAACTGTAGCAATAATTCCTAGACCAGCTACTAGAGCTTTAACATCATAACCATATAAGTTTAAAATAAAGAGAATTACTATTATAAATATACTATATTTAAAAATATTTTTTAAAAGTTCGACAATAGTTCTTCTTTTTTTTCTTTCATAATCTGTTTTACCAGATTTTACTATTTTTTCTAGAACAATTACAGAAATTCTATATAAAACAATACCTACAAGAACTGTAATAATAAATCCATATACTTCTTTTTTAGTAATTAACGAAACAAGTTTTAAGAACTTATCCATTTTTATTCACCATCCACACTTATATTAAGTATTTCTAAAATTCTTTCTAAGTCTTTTTCTGAATCATAAGGTATTTCAATTCTTTTATTAGTAATTTTTACTCTTGTGCCTATTTTTTCTCGCATTATATTTTCATAAATAGCAAAGTTCCCACCATTTGATGTTATATGCCTAGTAATCTTGTTTCTCTTAAGCTCATCATCGCCACCTGATATTTTTTCAATATCACGAACTGTTAAGTTTTCATCAATAATTCGATTAGCTAGTTCTTCAATTTTTGCTTCATCATCATATTTTGATAGGGCTCTTGCATGACTCATGGAAATTTTATTTTCTTTAACATAGTCTTTTACTTTTGATGGAAGATTTAATAAACCCAGTAAGTTTGTAACATAACTTCTACTTTTACCAAATTTCTTGGCAGCTTCTTCTTGTGTCATATTATTAGTACTTAATATTTTAGAAAAAGCTTCAGCTTCTTCAATTGGATTTAAGTCTTCTCTTTGAATATTTTCAATTAGAGCAATTTCCATCATTTCTTCATCATCAAAGTCACGTACTATAGCAGGAATTGTTTTTAAGCCAGCTAATTTAGATGCTCTTGTTCTTCGCTCACCAGCAATAATGTAGTATCCTTTAATAGTTTTTTTAACAATAATTGGTTGAACCACTCCATGAGCTTTAATTGATTCAGCTAATTCTTCTAAAGCTTTATCATCAAATGTTTTTCTTGGTTGATACGGATTAGCTTGGATTTCCTCTAAAGATATTTCTTTAATATCGCTAGGTTTAGCAGTATCAACTATTTCTTTTTCAAAGTTATCAAAATCAATTCTTTCATTAGAAAATAGTTGTTCTAATCCTTTTCCTAAGGCCTTTCTTTTAGTTTCCATTTCTTTCAATCACTTCCTTTGCTAAATTTTGATAAGCAAGTGTTGCTCTACTAGTTGGATCATAATCACTTATTGGCTTTCCATGACTTGGAGCTTCGACAAGTCTTACAAGTCTTGGAATTATTGTATTAAATACTTTATTTTTAAAATACTTTCTTACTTCTTCTATTACTTCTAGTCCAATATTCGTTCTACCATCTAACATTGTTAGTAGTACTCCTTCAATTCTTAAATTAGGGTTTAAGTTTGATTGCACCATTATTATGGAATTTAGAAGTTGGGTAATACCATCAAGGGCAAAGAACTCACATTGAACAGGGATAATAACAGAATCGCTAGCAACTAAAGCATTCATTGTTGATAATCCTAAAGATGGTTGGCAATCAATAATGATAAAATCATATAAATCCGTAATATCTTTTATCGCTTCTCTTAATTGTTCATTTTGATGAAAAGTTTTATCTTCTAACATATTTTTAACAAATTCAACATCAATTCCTGCAAGATTTATAGTGGAAGGAATAACAGAAAGATTCTTAAACTTTGTCTTAATTATGGCATCTTTTATTTCACAAGCTCCCACCATGACATCGTATATGTCGTGTTTGAAATCTCCATTAGATAAACCAAGTCCTGTTGAGGCATTTCCTTGAGGGTCAAAATCAATTAATAAAGTATTTTTCCCTTCTTTTCCTAAGGCTGCAGCTAAATTAATACTAGAAGTAGTTTTTCCAACTCCTCCTTTTTGATTTACAACAGATATTACTTTTGCCATATTTTTACCACCTTTAAATCGATTACTGTCACTAAGAAATATTTTACCATATATGAGGCGAATTGTCATAGATTTTTAACAATTTATTTTAGCCTAATTTTGCAAAGAAAAAGAATTATTAGCAATTACATAATTAACTTATAATTCTTAATTATTTATTATCTCTTTTAAACATAGTATAATTTAATAAATTTCTTCTTTTGTCTTGTTGATTTTTATTATTTTTGTTAAACATAAAACATTTTAACAATCTAATACCATTTTCTTCTTGCTTAATACTTTGTTCTTTTTGTAATTCTATAGGCATTTCTACTCCTTCGGGCAACTCCATTTGTATATTACCTTGCTTAAGCCATAAGATATCTCTTAAGGAATACATTTTATGATCAAGTAATTCACATTGAGTAACCATATTCATATTCTTTTCTTTTTTCTTCTTCTGTCATTGCATTAAAATTATTTGCAATACTATTTTTTTCTTCTGCAATCTTTTGCCCTAATGTTAAAATCTTCGTTTCACTTAAATCTTTAACTTTGTTATAATCAACTATCCAATCTAAGCTCTTAAAATATTCTATTTCTTCAGGAGCATTAAACTCAATAAAATCATATTTACTATTACCAGTAACAACAAAAATATTCCCATAAGTTTTATAAACTACAAATTCTGGCATTTCAAAATCCTTATGAAGTAAAAAATTCATATCCTTTTTTTGAACATAAACTGCATTTCTGTAACAACTTTCATAATTAAAACCTCTTTCTTGATTAGTTATTATAACATAGTTTTATCATTTTCTTACAAAGAATTCTAAAGGAAATAAAATCCTTCTTTTCCCTATTTATATTCATATTTAAAAGGAAAGGAATTGGTTCTAAAGCAGTAAGTTTAGAGATTTTTTCTTCTAAAGTTATCTCTTTTTAATAAATCTTCACCTAGTTCAATATTTATTTTATTAAAAAGAAACAATTACTAAAAGTCCTTTTATTTCGGACAATCAATTTACTTTTCATTTAACCATACCTTTAAACCATATAACATTTTACTTTTTAAAACTTCATCAACATCTAATTCTTCTATATTTGCATCACTGCATAAAATAACTTGCACTTTGAACTTAAAACATAATTCTAATAATTCGTGTAATTTATTTTGCATATTTTTATTTCCAACTATTTCATGGATATTTTCTAAAATAATCAGTTTCTTCTTAGAAACCATTTCTAAATCAATTTTAGCAATAGAACCATAATTAACTAAAGACTTATATTGAGTATTAAAATCTTTATCAAATATTCTAAAGAAAAAACGATGTCTTTTGCCTTTATTTAATCCTATTAAAGCTATAGGATTGTATATTGGTTCTTTACTTTTGATAATACTTTCTTTTACGATGCCTAAAAGTGTATAAGCTATTTTATTTTTTTCTAACATATTACTAAACCTCTCTTTTACAAAAATTATAACTATTAAAAATTTCTATAATTATAAAATTATTATCTAAATAAACACTATTCGCTTGAACATAAGAATTATTTAAAATTTTAAAAGGAATTTCTTTTATTATACCTTTGAATATAATATTATCTTCTTCTAAAATTGTTATTTGTTCATCAATATTAAAACTCTCTAAAAATTGCTCTAAACTTATTTTATTATTTTCCATTACTATCTTTTCCTTTTATAAACAAATATATTTTTTCACTTTCCTCGCCACTTAATTCTTGTTTTTCTTCTTCATCCATAGCATCTTCATAATAGGAATCCCATACATTATAGATTTTTTGATAATAAACGTTATCTTCATCATCATAATCAATATGAGCAATAGTAATCCAAATTCTTAAATCATAATCAACTTGCATATCATCCCATTTATCATATTCATATTTCGCATAATTTCCTTCGTTATAATAATCAGTTCCAAACATATCTGTTCCATGAATACCATAAATATCAAAATTGAAACGGCGATACTTATCTTCAATTACATATTTTAATTTCAATCCTGTTTTATCATAAAATTCTTTGATGACTTCTAAATTACAATTTTTAAAATAATAGTCATATTTTTCTAAAAAATCTTTAATTTCCTTACTATAAATAAACTTATATAAACTATAGCATTCCATTCCATTTTTACTATAACGATAATTTTTAAGACCAGTTATTTTTTTGAAGTTTTCTTCATTACCTACAATCAATGTATCAACATAAAGAAAATTATTATTTAAGTCAATGCCTGTTAAATCTTCGAGATTTTCTACTACTTCTTTAGGATTTATAAATATCTCATCATGTTCAAAATTAGGGATATGCTTTATCGTATTTTCTATTACTTTAAAATTATTTGGATATTCATGGCAACTAAGATATTTTCCTTTTTGGGCTAAAGCATAATCTTCTTTACTTAAATTTTGAAGATAAAAATAAGGTGCTCTTTTACTATTATCATATAACTCTTTAATATAATCATTATAATTTAGTAATAAGTAACGATATTTTAAATAAGTCCCTAATTTACTTGTTGCTATATTATTTCTCTTAAAATATTTCTCTATTTTAGGAATATCTAAAGTGTCAATTAACTCCTTGATTTTAGTATCATTTATTTCTTTTAGTACTTCTTTTGGAACTTCAAACTCATAAGGACTATTTTTATATCTTCTTAAACAAATAAATTCTTCTAATTCCTCTATAGCTTTTCTTAAATTCATACTTCAATTACAACCTTATATTCATTCTTATTTATCTTTTTTAAATGTCCTTTTAGAAAGACTAAACCGCTTAAAAAGTCAATTATTCTTTCTTTAGCTTTCAAATCACATTCTTCTAGGTTTACTACAAATTCATTTTCTAAGTTAACTCTTAGTTTTTCAATATCTTGATATTTTTCTAATTTTATTATCATTTTCTTTTTCCTTTCATTTTGATATTTAAAATTTTCTCTTCTTATATAATAACTTTGTCCTACTCATAATAAGTTCTATATAAGTATTAATATATTTTTTTATTTCTTTTTCTTTTAATTCTTGGAATATTTTATTTGTTGTATCTAAATCAGGTAGATTAGTTCCATCATATATTTCTTTTAGACAATACTCTTCAAGAAATTCATCACTAAAAAATGCTTTAAAATTCTTTTCTTGAAAATAAGTTGTGTTTTTAAAAAAATCTAACCTATCAAATCCTTTAGGATTACGATTATATTTACTCATATTATATTTGTTTTCTTTAGGACATGGACACATATTTCCAATTGTATGATAGTAAATTATTAAGCGACATATATCATCATAATAAACAGATTTTTTTAATTCCTCAATTATACTTAATTGTTCTAAAAATGGTTTATTACTAATAACTTTGTTATAGATTGATTGAATAGATAAAAGCGTATCACAAGGTTCACTATTTTTAACTCCATATACTTTTTTAACAAACGGCAACTTATCACAATCAAATTGATACTTTATTTTTGCTAATTGTTTGAAAACTATATACCTTTCTAGAATATAAGCTGGATTAAATAACTCCTCAAAATCTAAATTTAGATATTCTTTAATATTTTCATTATATAATTTTTCTAAACTAGGGTATTTAATCATTTCCATTTTTAAATCAAACTCGTTTATTTCTTCTATACTACTATTTCTATCCAATAATTTAGCAATATTTTCTTGATTATATATTTCTTTTAAATCTTTTTTCATTTTCTCATATCCTCGTATAACTTTCTATTTATTTCTAATAACTCATATTTTAAATGACTACTAACTATATTTAATAAATTTAATAAATTTGTGTCATTTACTTCTTTTTTGTTTTTAATTTTTAAAAATATATCATAAATACTCTTAAAATTTCTTTCCATATATTCTAAATATGAGTCATCATCAAAATATTTAATAATTTTCTTTAAATTATATTTGGTGTTATTTAATTCGTTTTGAATATCACTAGTAATTTTTAAATACTCTAAATATTTAAAATAAGTTGCTGGTAAATGATATAAATAGTAATTAATGATATTGTTATAATTGTAGTATAATGGATGATTATATTGTTTTAGGCGATTTATAACATCATCTGATAAACCTATTTCTTGATATATTCGAGCATTCTTGGCTTCAATTTCTTGAATGTTATCATTAAGTAAAAAGTCATAAGAAATAAGTTTTAATTTTTCATTGTTAGATGTTTGACATACTTTAATTATTGTACTTAACGTTTCAATAGTTGGAGCAATGGTATTTTTACCATTAATAGCATTTAGAATAGTCGGTTTAGAAATAGATGGGCTAAACATGCGACAAGCATTTAAAAATTCTTTTTTATTCATACCAAGTTCATGTAAAATGTATTTTAATTTATAAGATAATTCGCTATTATTCAGTTAATTTCCTTCTTTCTAAAAGCATTATACTTAAATTTATTTTACAAGTAAACATATTTTTACACAAAAAAATAAAAGTAAAACGTTTTTTACTTTTGCATTATTATAAATTACAAATTTTATTAAACTTTACAAATTCAATTAAAATAATCTACTTTTTATTTATTTATTTATTTATTTTTAGTTAAATTATCAATTAATTCAAAAGAAAATTTATAAAATTTGTTAAATTCTTGAATAATATAATTTACTGATATTACATAAGGAATAGGTTGTTTTTCAAAATCATTATATTTACTATATAATGCTATAAAACAATTTTCTTCTTTGCCAATAGCCGAAAAGTCCGAATTAGCATAGGAATGTTTATAAGAATTAGCCAAGTTATCTAATTTATCAAACAAATCAATAAATTGATCTAAATCGTTAAAATCTTTTTCTTTCCTATTTAAATAGGCTCCTATAGAAGAAACAGTTACTTTGTTATTTTTAACAAAGCCTTTTATAATAGCTATAGATGCTATAACCTCATCTATAAAATGTTTTAAATCAAATACTATGTATTCATGAAGTTTACTCATTCTTTTATGATAATAAGTATTATAAATCATAAATTCAGAAGTATTAATATTAAAATTAATTATTCTATTCCATATTTCATGTGTTTCAATAATATTTTGATTTACTATATCTAAATCCGTTATTAATTTCATAAATTTTAATTCTTCATTTACGTACGGATCTTTATATAAATTAAATTTTGGCATTAAATTAGTACTATAACCTTCTATAATTTCTTTTCCATTATTAATTAATATATATTTTTTTCTATATTTCTTACATTTTTTTAACTTTTTTTTATATTCTATAAATGCTTTTATAATTTCAATTTTTATAATTTCATTTTTTATAATATCACTTCCTTTTATAAAAATATATTTTTATAAAGTTTTCTACTTATTATTTCTTTTATAAGTTATTTAAAACAAAAGAAATCAATTTCTTGATTCCTATTTATCAATTTCATCTTTTAATTCTTCTAAAAGCTCTTCTCTTGTCATTTTAGTATAACCTTTAATTCCTTTGGCTTTAGCTATTTCTTTTAACTTCAATGTTGTTGGTTCGTTAGTTCTCTCTGGCTCCGCAGGACAAATCTTACCAGTCTCAACGATACATTCAATTTGTTCTTTAGTTAAAGTTTCATTTTCCATTAAAGCCTCACTAATATCTTTAACAAGGCGCTCATTTTCTTTTAAAATCTCTTTTGCTTTAGAATAACAGTTATCGATAATATTTCTTACTTCTTTATCTATTTCAAGTGCTACTTGATCAGAGAAGTTCTTCGTCTTTGTATAATCTCGACCTAAGAATACTCCGCCTTCACTTTTTTCTTCTAATTGCATTGGCCCTAAATCACTCATACCATATTCTGTAACCATACTTCTAGCAATTCTTGTAGCTCTTTTAAAATCATCAGAGGCACCTGTCGTAATTTCACCATAGTATAGTTCTTCAGAAGCACGTCCACCAAGTAAACCAACAATTTGAGAAGTAAGTTCATCTTTAGTCATAATACCAATTTTTTCTTCTTTTGGTAACATCATTGTATAGCCACCAGCCATACCTCTTGGGATAATCGTAATTTTATGAACTTCTTGAGCATCAGTAAGTTTAATACCAATAACTGCATGTCCTGCCTCATGAATACTAACAAGTTTCTTTTCTTTTTCAGTAATTTTACGACTTGTTTTAGCAGGTCCAAGCATTACTCTATCTGTAGCTTCATCTATTTCATCCATACTTATATTAGCTCTATCTCTTCTAACAGCAAGCAAAGCTGCTTCATTAAGTAAGTTCTCTAAATCTGCTCCACTAAATCCTGGAGTTCTTTGACTTAGATTACTTAAATTAACTGATTTGTCAAATACTTTATTCTTCGCATGAACAGCTAGTATTTCTTCTCTTTCTTTTGAGTCTGGTAGATTAACTGTAACTTGTCTATCAAATCTGCCTGGTCTTAATAAGGCTGGGTCTAAAACATCAGGGCGGTTAGTAGCAGCTATAATTATAATTCCTTCATTAGCACCAAAGCCATCCATTTCTGTTAATAATTGGTTTAAAGTTTGTTCTCTCTCATCATGTCCTCCACCAAGCCCTGTTCCTCTTTGACGTCCTACGGCATCAATTTCATCAATAAAGATTAAACAAGGAGCAGTTTGCTTAGCTTGTTTGAACATATCTCTTACACGACTTGCTCCAACTCCGACAAACAACTCAACAAAGTCAGAACCACTTATATAGTAAAATGGTACATTAGCTTCACCAGCTACCGCTTTAGCAAGTAACGTTTTACCTGTTCCTGGAGGACCTACAAGTAAAACTCCTTTAGGAATTCTGGCTCCTAGTTTTTGGAATTTCTTAGGATTCTTTAAGAAATCAATTAATTCCGCAACTTCTTCTTTTTCTTCTTTTAAACCAGCAACATCAGTAAATCTTACTGTTCCACCATCTTCACTTAATCTTGCTCTACTTCTTCCAAAATCCATTGATTTATTATTACCGCTAGCTAATTTAGTAAATAAAACATAAGAAAGAATTATTAGTAAAACTAAAGGTAAGAAGTTAATAATTATTACTAATAATGTATTTTGTCCTGGGTCAGCTTTCGTTTCGTATTTTTCTAAGTCATGAGATTCATTATATTCTAAAATAACTCCGACTTCTTCAGGTATAACTTTCGCCTTAAAAGATTCAGTTTCCTTATAATCTTCTAATTTACCTTCAACATAATAAACACTATCATTACTATTTGGAGTAATAGTCATTTCTATGATACTTTCTTTGTCAATCTCCTTAATTAACTCACCTGTTGTAAATTCGTGTACTTCATACTTTTGTAAATTAAAGAAAAATAATGTCCCACATATAATTACCAATAAAATTATATATGGTAAAGCATTTTTAATATTATTGTTTCTGTTTCTATTCATTTCATTTCTCCTTTTTTAATATGTACTTGATTATTATATCATAATTTTCACTTTTATCAAATGAAGATTTTTTAATTCCTGGTATCCATAATATATTATCTTCATTATCCGTTAAAATTATAATCATTTCTCTTTCATTAATAGGCACTTTTTCATCAATTAAAATATCTTTAACTTTTTTTGTTCCATTAAGATTTTTTACTTTAATTCTATCCCCATTTTTTCTTGTTCTAACATGAAGAGGAAAAGTAATTTCCCTACTATCTAATTTAATACAAAAATTAGAATTATCATCACTTTCATCTATTAAAAATATATCTCCAAAAGGTAAGGATAAAGATTTGTCTAGGATATAGTCAAATTCATCTATTTTAGCCTTCTTATATGTAAATATTAATTTCTTATAAGATTTTTCAATAATAAGTCCTTTAGGAAAGTTTAAAATTCCATTACTTTTATTCGTTAAACTTAAAATACTTTGAACGTGCTTATCAGTAATTAGTTCTAAATTATCAATATATTGTAATCTTAATATTTCTTCAATTATCTTTCTTTTAATTAGACTATCAAGGGTTTTAAAATCTTCTAAATTATAAACACTTTTACTATAATATTCTTTTATATTATTTTTTACTATCTCATTAATATAATTATAGTATTCTAATAATTCACTACTAAATTTTAAATATTTTAAATGAACATCTTTATTCTCTTTTTTTAAAAAAGGTAAGACATAATGACGAAATCTATTTCTTGTATAGTGATCTTTGAAGTTACTTTCATCAGTTACATAGCTTATTTTATGAATATTATTATACTCAATAATTTCATCCTTAGTCATATATAATAATGGTCTTAATATTTCATAATTTTTTCTCTTTGATTTAAGTTCAATTCCTGCATATCCTTTTAAATTAGAACCTCTAGATAAACGCATTAAAATAGTTTCAATTAAATCATCTCCATGATGGGCAGTAAGTAGGTATTTAGCTTGATATTTATTTACTATTTCATCAAAAAAATGATATCTTTTTTTTCTAAGTTCGCTTTCATTATAATTGCCTTTATCGAAAGTAATTGTTTCAATTATAATCTTGTTCTTTAAACAGTAATCTTTAACAAATTTTTCTTCCTCCATAGATTCTTCTCTAATATTGTGATTAATATGGACACAAATAATATTCTTAAGAGGAATACTAATTTTTAGCATTTCTAAAAGACACATGGAATCAGCTCCACCTGATACTCCGATGACAATTTTATCATTATTACTAATATAAGTCTTAATAAATTCTAAACTATTTTTCATGGAACACCACTTCTTCTTGTTGTATTCTACATAATTATTTCCTATTTGGCAATATTATAATGCTTTATAATGATTAATTGTCTCATAAGAATTAGCTATTGTTATAAACATATTAGGGTCGATTACCTTTAATGCTTCCTTTATTTCATAATAATCATTAGTTTTAATAACTGATAATATTAATTTTCTCTTTTTATTAGTGTATCCTCCTTCAGCATCAAGTAAAGTAACATTATAATTATATTTATCAATTAAAAAGTCTTTTACTTCTTTAATTTTATCAGTAGTAATATAAAAATTCTTATAGTCATTAGCTCCAATCATTGATTTATTACTATAAATACTTAAAAGAACTAAACATATAGCCGAATAAATCATCTTTTCTATACCAAAAACTAATCCTCCAGCAATTACTACAAAGCCATCTACTAAAATAAGGCAAGTACTCATACTAAGTTTATAATATTTACTAACAAGCTGATCGATGATATCAGTACCACCAGAAGTAAAACCATGTTTAAAGACTAGGCCATAGCCTATGCCAGATAAAATACCACCAAATAAACATTTAACAATTAGATCTACTTCGCTTAAGTCAATAGAATTACATATATTGCTAGTTAAATTAATAAAAACAGGTAATAAAATAGAACCAATTAATGTTTTCCCTGTCTGCTCTTTACCTAAACATATAAAGCTAACAATAATTAAAAGAACATTACCTACCAAAATAAATTTAGACACTTCAATATTATATAATTTACTAAATACTAAAGCTAGCCCACTAATACCCCCAGCTGCTAAATCATTAGGTGATAAAAATAAATTAAAAGAAATACTTACTAAAAGTATACCCATTATTAAGTAAAAATACTGTTTAATATAAACTTTAGCTTTCTTCATTATTTTCACCTAGTATAATGATAACATAAAAGTTAAGGCAAAAAAAGGCAGAGTTTCGGATTTATTTCCTATATCATTAATAAATATTCCTATATTGAATAATATTTAGTTTATAAGCAATACCTTTACTTTGTCTACCACTTGAAATTAAAGTTCTAAATTGTAAACTTCAATTTTGTTATTTAATAAATGCTTTAATTCAAATATTTAATGTTTTTAAATAATAAATTATAGGTTATTATTGAAACAATTTTCATTAACTATTAACTTACTATTTTCCTGTAGCTCTTAATTTTATAAGTTAGATCAAATTGATTGTTGATAAGTAATTATCCGTTTTTTACAATTTTAAATTCACTATATTATTCTAATCTATAAGCAGTGCTAACATTTTTGCCATTACCTCCAATTATTTCAATATTTGATTTTAATGTTAAAATAGGACGAATAGCATATTCGCGTTTAATATTACTAAAGCCACCATTATAGTTCCATAGACTGTTAAATTCTAAAATTCCATCAAAATTAACTGTTCTACCACAAAAATAATAATAATTAATGTTAATAAAGTTATAAAAGCGTGAAGCGAGCCAATATTTTGCAACTTGATTGTTTGGCGTATATCCTATCATTTCCCCATATACCTTATTTACTAATTTATAATCCATTTCATACCCAATATCTCCTACCCCTTGCTTTTCTTGTAGTTCTACAAATTCACTATTATTTGAACCACCATTACTCATTGTTGACTTAGGCCATGGAGCTGTTACTTGCTCTAATTTACTTGTATTTGTTATTATTTCTGTTTGGTATGAATATCCAATATGGCGAGTTCTTACTACATATTTTTCATTTGTATATTGGGCTGCTACTGTATTTAATGCTCCTACATAATTCATATACCCTACTTTACCATATAGAAAAACTGGTTCACTTGACACATATTCTGATACTACTTCTATTGTTCCATCTTCATTCTTCTTTATTACTCGCCATATATTTAGCTCACTTGGATTGATCGTATTTTGTATACATGTATTACTTGTCCCATCACATCCTGATAATTCATTTGCTAATGTATAGCTTGTACTTGTTGGGGTCATTCTTATGTAATCTCCTACTTCAACTAATGATATTGGTTTTGGTGTTGGATAGCAATATTGTCCTTCTGGACATTTCCCTAATTTACTATATAATTCATCTAATGAATCTTTGACATTTGTTTTACTAGTCTTATCACTACTATATGTTATATCTTTACTATTAAATATTGTTGTTGCTCCCACTGTTGTACTTATTCCAATTATAAATGCTATTACTATTGGCATTATTTTTTTTATCTTTTTCATTACTACTCTCCTTACTTTCTATTTAATTCATTTAAGATTTGCTTAACATTTGTGATTTCTGTATTTGTTTTTGTTGTATAACTTATTTCATTTGCTTTGGACCATTTAGTGTTTATAAATGTTAATTCTATATTTCTTTGATATAATGCATAACTATTTCTTATTAGCAAACTTAACATTACTCCAAATACTCCATTATAAATATTATTATTTTTTTAAATTTTTCTACTTTTTTCAACATATCACACCTTTAATTTTTATTATTATATCATAAATGTCGTATTTTCGCACAATAAATTGAATTGTTATTTACATAATAAGAAAATTATATAGGTGATAATTATGCATATAATAGGAGAAAGACTAAAAGATATAAGAGATGACCAAGGCATGAACCAAGAAGAAATGGCTGATATACTAGGTGTTTCAAGAGGGCATTATGGTAATTGGGAGATTGAGAAAGAAACTATTCCTTTAAAAAAGTTAAACTTACTTTGTAATTACTTTAATATAAGTATGGATTTTGTTATTGGACAAGTTAGAATATATAATGGTAACGGAATTCATGAATTAAATAAAATAGATATAGGTAAGAGATTAAAAGAAATTAGAAAGAAAAATAATTATTCTCAAGTTATGCTAGCTGATATGCTAAATACAACGCATTCAACTATTAGTGCATATGAAACAGGGAAAACTTTAATTCTTACTGACTTTGCTATTAAAATAGCTAAAACATTTAATATTTCGCTAGATTATCTATGTTGCAGAATAGACAATGAAAAAAGAAAGTAATTAATATTTACCCTCTTCTAATAACCAATCAATTATATTTTTATGAATTATACCATTTTGGGACTTATCAAACTTATCCATAGAAATTACATATTTAGGATAATTATCTTGTATTTTATTATATGCTCCAAATTCTCTTTCAATAATCTTATCATTGCATAACATATATGTTCTCATCAAATCTAGTAGCAATAAAATCTATTTCGCCATTATTAATATTCCCAATATTAACTTCATAACCTCTAGCAATAAGTTCATTATATACAATATTTTCTAAATAAGCTCTTCTTTGTTCTTTTTTATTTTCACTCAATATATTTGTAAATCCTAAATCTGTTAAATAATATTTATATTTTCCAGTAAGTATTCTTTTACCTCGAACATCATATCTTTCTGCTTTTAAAATAAGATTTGCTCTTATAATATAATCTAAATAATTATATATAGTTTCTAACGACACTTTACGATTCTCACTTAACATATAATTACTTAATGATTCAGCAGAAAAAGTAGTAGATGGAGTTGTTAAAATATACGTAATTATTCTATTTAGTAAATCAATATCTTTTATATTGAACCTTTCTACTACATCTTTTATAAGAATAGAATTATATACATCTGTTATATAAATTTTCTTATATTTATCATCTTGCATAAATCTTTGAGGAAGACTGCCCCATTTTATATAATCATCAAATACATCTTCGACTTCTTTTTTAGAATCAATATTTAGTAACTTACACACTTCTTTAAATATAAAAGGTGTAATTTTAAAACTAACATATCTTCCAGCAATGTGTGTTGCTAAATCTCCTGATAATAAATCGCTATTAGAACCAGTTATAAAAATTGATACTTTTTCTTTATATCTTACTTTAAATGAATTAATAACTCTTTCCCATATTTCAACATTTTGTATCTCATCAAAAAAAGGTAGTATTTTGAATCATCAGTAATTTTGTCTTTAACATATTTATTTAATTTTTTAGCATCTCTATATTCATCATTATCAATATCTTCAAAGTTAAGAAAGATTATATGTTGTTCATCTATTCCTTTGTTTTTTTAGTCATCAATTATTTGATTTAAAACTACAGATTTTCCATATCGTCTTATTCCAGTTAATACTTTTATTAAATCTTGGTCATAGAAAGGTCTTATATCTTTTAAATACATTTCACGTATAAGCATTTAAATCAATCCTAAATTGTTTTTATTATAATAATATTAATATATTTTGTTAACTTTTTTACGATACAGCGTAAATTTTATTTCGGCATTTTAAGTATTGACTCCATAAATGGTTTAATCTCTCCATCGAGTACTTTACTAGCCTGTGTTGTTTCATACTTTGAACGATTATCTTTAACTAAAGTATAAGGTTCTAAAACATAACTTCTTATTTGACTACCAAAGTTAATGGCTTCATCACTTTTAAAAGATGATTCATGTTCTTTTTGTTTTAATAATTCTAATTGATATAATTTATTCTTTAACATTTTCATACAATGTTCTTTGTTCTTTAGTTGACTTCTTTCATTTTGACAAGTAACAACTATCTTAGTAGGCAAGTGAGTTATTCTAACAGCAGAATCAGTAGTATTAACTCCTTGTCCACCGTTACCACTAGAACGATAAACATCTATTTTCAAGTCTTTCTCATTGATTTCAATATCAATACCCTTATCTAACTTAGGCGTTACAGAAACAGAAGCAAAAGACGTATGTCTTCTTTTATTAGAATCAAAAGGAGATATTCTAACTAAACGATGAACACCTTGTTCACATTTAAAATAACCATAAGCATATAAACCAGATATTTCTAAAGTTAAGGACTTAATCCCCACTTCTTCACCCTTTTGTTCATCTAAAACTATATATTTATAATTTTCATTATCACAAAACATTGTATACATTCGGTAAAGCATTGCTACCCAATCACAAGATTCAGTTCCTCCAGCACCAGGATGAATTTCTAAATAGCAATCGCTTTCATCATACTCACCATTTAACAAAGTATTTATTTCTAATTCATTTATAGTCTTATCTAATAACTCAAGTAAGGATATTATTTCATCTTCCATACTTTCATCAAAGATAGATAAATATTCCTCTAATAAAGTTATGTTATTATTAATATCTTTTACTTCCTTTAATTCTTTTTTTATACTATTTAAACGAATAGTTACTTTATTAGCATTTTCTATATCATCCCAAAAATTAGGTTCGTTAACTTTTTTTTCAAGTTCTATTAATTGTTCCTTTTTACTATTTAAGTCAAAGAGACCTCCCAATAGTATTTATTTTTTCTTTAAATACTTCTATTTTTTTACTAAGTTCATATTTTTCCATCTAATCACCTATTTCTATTTATATAAACGCTTAGCAAGAATTATTTTTGTTTGCATTAAAGTTTCTTCAATATCACCATTATTTTCTACAATATCAGTTATATTTCTTTTAGCTATATTTTCCTCACTATAAGCGCTTTCATCAGCTATATAATTTTGACACATTGCACTAAAGTCTGGGCTTTCTTTTTTTTCGTTCTGTATCCAAAACAAGTTGTATTCTTTCATCTTTATTCATTTTCACAAAGATAGGAATAACTACATCTTCACCATAATAAGCCTTATAATTATCTAATCCTTTGAAATCAGTTATTTCTAAATAATTATTCTTGGTTAAGTCAATATCTTTATTATTTACAATATAAATCATGCATTTCCCTTTAACTAATGCATCTTTTTTATCAACAATTTGCTTTTGTTTAATTAATTCATTTAGTTGACTTTCATTTAAAAAATAATAATCTTCAAACCCTTTAGGAATTCTACTATCGCTATATACAGACTTTTTTATTACATGAAAATTATATTGTTTTTCTCTTATTAATCGAGCTTTTAATATTTCTTGCCCAGCAAGTGTTGGTCCTAAAAATAAAACAATCTTACCCATAAGCAAAACCTCCCCATTTGTATTAAAGATTATTATAATACATATTCAATTTTTCATCTATAAAATTAGCTAAATATAAAACACTTTCTTCTTGAAAAGGAGTACCAATACTATAATTTTTAAATAAAGTCTTTAAAGGATAATAAGAAGCTACTCGTCCCATTTCTCTAAATAAATCTAGATTATTTTTTGAGTTATCCCATAAACTAATAGCACCAAAATAAGAAAGAGCATAATCAATAAAATAGAATGGGCTTAAAAACAAATGATTCTGGCGATAGATATAACCTCCTAAATCCAAATTTTTATGACCACTATTACTTTTTTCAAAGCCATATTCTTTAACTATTTTCAACCATATAGTGCCAATACATTCTTTAGTTAAATCTTTTTCTTTATAAATAGTCTCTTGATATTCATCTACTAAACAATAATATAATAAGTCATTTACAATATGAGATATTTCTAAAAAAGGATATTTATTACCATCACTTTTAAATAATTTTTGAACATAATCAATTGTAATTAATTCCATTGCTATAGAAAACATCTCAGCTATATCAAATGTTGGATATTTTAAAAATGGAGACACAATATAATTTTTATCTTCCAAACTAGCATTATATTTTTGATAGCTATGACCATACTCATGACTAATATATGTAATATCTGTATATTTCCCTTTTATTTCTCCAGTAATAACTGGCATAGCTGTTTCTGTTAAGTAATTTGTTATATTTACTTTAGCTTTATTATTTCTAGTTGCAAAATCAATATAATTATTTTCTAACATCTTCCCATAAAAAGTTCCTAAATCTTTATCTATTTTTAAAAAGCATTTTTTAATTTTTTCAAGTAATAAATCATCGGTATACTTTAACTCGGGCATTTCTTGAAACATAATAGTATCATAATATTTTAAATCATCAAGACCTAAAAACTCTTTTTTCCAATTAGATATTTTCTTCATTATCGGAGTAATATACTTTTTAATATTATCGCGAAATGTTTTGATGTCTTTATAGTTATAGTCAAACCTTCTTAATTCATAGATACTATATTCGGAATAATCATTAAAACCAAGATTTTTGGCGATAATATTTCGATTTACAATCAGTTCATAATATATATTATCTAATTCTTTTTTTCTTTCTAAGAAAAAATCATTGTAAGCATCATGAGCTTTCTTTCTTATACTTCTATCTTGTGAGGTAAAGTCTTTTGATATTATAGTTATACTTACTTCTTCATTATTATATAATATTTTTTCATTAACTAAATTACGATATTTAGTTTTTAATTCATTATCTTTAACTTGTAATGGTATGATAGAAGAAGATGTTATTTTTAAACGAAATTTTATGGTATTAAAGAAGTTAGGAGGTAAAACACTTTCTAATTCTTTTTTGTATTTAGAATTAAGGCAAATATCATAATATGGATTAAAAAGTAAGTCATATTTAGGTTTATATTTATTCCAATACTCTATTTCTCTTTTATAAAACTCATTACTAGTATCTCTCATATTACAAATATCAGCGTATTCAAAAACTTCTTCAATATGATTTTGAATCTTATTAATCTTCCTGACTATTTTAATAAATAAAGAAGATGAGGAAGAATCTTTAAGTTCCTCTATTAATGAATTTACTCTCTTTTTAGTATAACTATAATTAGGTCTTTTATATTTTATATCATTAAAGTTAATCATTATAACAGTCCCTTATTGTAATATTTATTTTGTCTTTTGTAACATCGATAGTAGTTTCTCCACCTAAAGGTAAAGTTATCATTGGATTAGTATGACCAAAGTCAGCATTAATAACTATTGGAATACTACTAATCTCTTTCTTTGTTTTGAAAATCATTTCCCATTTTTCATAATTCATCTTGCAATTCTTTTCAGCACGACCAACAACGATTCCTTTGATATTATTTTTTCCAAGACACTGTATTAACGACTCAAAATCTCTATCAAATGTTTTTGTAAATGTTTCATGATTTTCGCCATCATCTTCAATAAAAAGAATGATATCTTTTTCTTTAGGCATATAAGTGGTCCCTTGAAGTAAATTTAAAGTGCAAAGATTCCCACCAATAATTGTTCCTTTACCACTACCATAATTTATTACTTCTAAACCATTATTATTCTCAAACTCCCTTTTATCTTGGTCTAAAAACCATAAATCATTACTCCATTTTTGAGAAGGTTCTACCTCTACTAAATCATTTTCTATTAACATTTTTTTAAAGTAATCAATTGTATAATCATTATCTAACTTTATTCCAAAAGTTGAAAAATGTGGTCCATAGTAAGTTACTAAACCAGTTTTTGCTGTTATTGATTCTAATAGAGCTGTAATATCAGAGTATCCACAAATAATTTTAGGATTACTTTTAATTAAATCATAATCTATATAGTCTAAAATTTGATTAACATTAAAACCACCAATTACAGTTAAAATTGCTTTAACATTTTTATCTTTAAAAGCATCATGCAAGTCTTTTACTCTTTCTTCAATACTTGCACAACCATATTCTTCATATTCTGTATTATAAATATATTCTCCAAAAGTTACTTTAAATCCCATACTTTCTAAAGTAGTTTTAGCAATATTTATTGTCTCTTCACTCAATATATTCATATTTCTTGATGGGGCGATTACTCTTATTTCATCACCTTTTTGTAATTTTTTTGGTATTAATTTTTCCATTATTCATTCTCCATTTCATTCAATTTAGTTTTTTACTCCTTTATTTTACTACACTTTTTTGATTTTTTATAGATAAGTTATTATTTTTAAGAATAAAAAACACTTCTATTTTGTACCCACATTAAAGTTAATAAAAATAAAACAATTTTAGAAAAAATACTAAAGCAATTAAAATAATCTCGTTTTTAATTTTTTTATCCCTTTACCATTTAATATGTCTTTTGCTTTTTCTTCTTCTCCAAAAGGAATATCTTCTCCTATAAATACACTAGAAGAAAATTCTTTTATATCTTCATTATTAATAATAATACAATTTTTAATACTTGGATGATCAAGTAAATAGCTATTGATAGTATATTCCATTATATACGATGATGACAAGTCTCTATTTTACATTTTACTAGTAGATGATGTAATACCTACAATACTAATTCCTTTTCTCTTAGAATCTTTTATTAAATCTAGTAAATGGAAAGGAATAAAATCTCCAACATCATAAAAGGCATCTTTTAAAGAAGGATTAGTCAAAACTATTCCTGCTCCTGTTTCAAAAGCAATTTGCCCTACATTATAAGGAATAACAGGACTATCATAATTTAAAAAGATTACCTTTATCATAATTTAAAAAGATTACCTTATCTAAATTTTCAGAAAAATTAAAAGTCTCATCTAAATATTCGTCATATGAAGCATGCATTTTATAACCTTTATCGCCTTCTAATTGACTAGGAATACAAGAAAGAATACAAATATTTTTAACACCTTTTCTTTTAGATAAATATTCCTTTAAATCATTAACTGCATCTTCTTTCCTAAGGGTATACCAACCTACCATATAATTTCTTTTTAAAGGATATTTATCCATTATAATCACCTCATTAATAATTGTTATTATAAGTAGACAACTAAAATAAATCAAGGGTTTTTCATATTGAAAAATTCCAAACTATATTATAAAATATTTTAAAATTTTTTTGAAAGGAGAAATTTATATGCCTGATAATTTTACAGATATAATAAATCAAGTTCAAAGTACTTGGCCTAAAGATATAATTATTAGGTATCTTTATATAAAACTAGCTCCATATATAGAAAGAGACCTTTATTATTTTTTAGCAGATGAAGAAGAAAAAGAAAGACAATTTAAACAAGGTTTTATTAATCGTTTTCCTTATGTTGTTTGCGCTACTTTAGCAGACTTTTATGTGGATTTATTTAAACAATTTGGAATTAATGCTAAAAAAATAATTGCCAGAAATGGAAATGAAAAATCTAAAGTTCCTCTTTTTGCTCTAATTATAGAAGGTGAACATGGATGGTATTTTTTAAACCCACTTGCTGATTTATTTTATAATCAATATCAATTAAAGCCTTCTTCTTTTGGTATTATTCCAAGATATGAAACAGTTAGAAATAATTTTAAAGAAATAATTCAATTACCTAGTGAATATGTTAATGAATTAGATACAGAACTAAATATTAAATTTTTAGATGATTATTTTTTAAATCTTCACCAAATTTTTGCAATTAAAAGTAAAGCCAAATTATTTTTTGGATTACCAAATAGAAATGAAACAGATTTAAAAGAAAGAAAAATAGAATTTTATAATGAGAAATTAATTAATTTAGGATATGTTAATGGTATTTTTGAGCGAGCTCAGTTATATAATTTTTTAAATGATAAAATTCTAAATAGAGAAGAAAAGAAATATACAAAAATTAAAATAATTGGAGAAATGGAAAACCCTCATATATCGGTAAAATTAATAAATCGTAATGAAATTATATTTTATGAAGAAGAAAAGATTAATGACAAATATACTTTAAAAAAAGTTTTGTAATATTTTTTAAGCTCAGTCCTAGATTATATTTTCAAAAAAGAATGATATTTCTATCACTCTTTATTTCCCACAACATTGCTTGTATTTTTTTCCACTTCCACAAGAACTTTGTACTCCCATATTATCAATACTTACAATATTTATAATATTATTGATATTTATAGGTTTCTAGGACTAGAAAAATCCTATATTATCCATATTATTAGTATCATTTTTATTATAAATATTTCTCTACTGTGGACAAATTGAGGACTTTGTCCACATTCGTTCACTACTATAAGTATACCATATTTTAATAATTTATAAAATGTGCAATTTACCTATTTTCTATTTGCTTTGTTTCACTTAACAATCTATCAAAATCAGATACATAATTATTATCTTGAATAACTTTGTACTTTTCATACTCACTTTCTGCTTTTTCCTTTGCCTGTTTGTATGAAATTTTACCTTTACCCTCTAAAATATCATAATGAAATACTTTTAATGCATTTTCTACTTCATTTTTCCAATCATTCATATACATCGCAATATTTCTTTCAGCATTATTTTCAGCAATATCTAAAAATAAGTTGACTAAATTATTCAAGTTTTTAATTTCTTTTTCATCTAAATAGTTTTTAGCAATTATAACATCTGATTTCAGTATTTTTCCATCAGGAGAATTCTCCCATGTCGTAAGTCCCATATTATCTTTTTTAGCATTAACCCTATTATAAACAATTTCAGCAGCAGTCTGACCAGTGATAGCAAAATGGAATTTATTTTGGATTGTCTTATAAAATGTTATAGCCATATCACTATTTTTATCATAATCAATTGAACATTCAGCAAATATATCAGTAATTTTTTGATAAAACATTCTTTCACTTGTACGAATTAATTTAATTCTTTCAAGCA
>CAOJRP010000006.1 GCA_948442015.1 uncultured Erysipelotrichaceae bacterium | reverse complement strand
ACTAAGTTTTTCAACGCTTAGTGATGATTTTTAATTAACAACTGTCAAACTAGGGCGATTGCCTTAAATAAAAAAAATCATTTTAACAAAAATTTATCAAAAGTGATATAATAATTATAAGAAAGAAAGTGTGAGAATGAAAAAGATGTTAGAGAATAAAAAAGTAATATTAATATTTGTAATAGTATTAGTAATAATTTTAGGAGTTGGAGCTTTTTTCTTGTTTAGTAAAAAAGATGAAGAAGCAAGTGATAACAAAGTTTCTAAAGAAGGAGAATATGTTTTATATATCAAAATAAATCCATTAGTAAAACTAACTTTTAAATCTTCTTATTATGAATGTAAAAACGATGATGGTAAAGTTGAACTTTGTGAAAAGTATACTAATGAAGTTGTTGATGCAGAACTTTTAAATGATGATGCTAAAAGTATTTATAAAGATTTAGATTTTAAGGGCAAAGACTTAAATGATGTCATAGTACTTCTTGCTAAAACAGCAGAAGAAAAAGATTTTGATATAACTAATATGGATTTTAATACTAATTGGAATTATATTGACCATATAAGTGAAGATGTTAAAGGTAAAATAAAAGAAGAAACTAGTGTAACTGTCGAAATTAATTTTAATTATGAAAAGAATATTGATGAAGATAAAATTTTAGAAAATGAAAATACAAAGAGCTATACAATAAGTTTTAATACTGATGGTGGGACAAATATAAATAGTGAAAAAGTTAAAGAAAATGGTAAAGTAACTGAGCCTAAAGAACCAACAAAAGAAGGATTTAGCTTTACTGGATGGTATTTAAATGATAAAAAGTATGATTTTAATAATAATGTAACTAAAGATATTACTTTAAAAGCTAGATGGAAAAAAGTTAGTACAAGTACTGATAAAGAAGATACTAATAAAGAAAATAGTGATAAAGAAACTAATACTAAACCAATGTCACAAAAAGAACAAGATAATGAAACGTTGAAAAAACAATTAAAAGAAAAAGGTTTAGTATGGGATGCTAAGACATATAAAGAAGCTTGTTCTATTTTAGATAAATGGGCAGCTGCTGGAGGATTTGCTGGTGAAATCATCGAGAGCTCTTATGGTGAATCCGATATAGCGTATACTGTTAAAATAACTTTGAATACAGATCTTTGTGGTGGAAATGAAGTATTAAATATTGATTGGAGAAATAGTAAACCAGTGGATTTTGTTTATTATCTTCATTCTAAAGGTTATAATTGTTCAGGAAGTATTGGATCGTTTAATGGTAAAAGTTTTCATATAAATGATAATAATGAATTAATATATGATGAATAAGCTGTCTTGAAGACAGTTTTTCTATGCATGGAGACAAGATGCATGATATAATTAATTATAGGAGGAAGAAAATGAAAAATTTATTTAAGAAGAATGATTTGTTTAAGATTTTGTTTTTAGTTGTGCTAGTAGTAACTATTTTAACTTGGATTATTCCAACAGGTAATTTTAGTGGCTCAGTATTTCAAGAAGTAGGATTATATCGTATTAGTATTTTTGATTTCTTTTTGGAATTATTTTATTCAGCATATTATATGTTACTTCAAGTTACATTTTTACTAGCAACAGGTTGTTTATATGGAGTTTTATCAAAAAGTAAAAGATATAGCTACTTAGTTTATAAAATAGCTAAAAAAATTAAAGGAAAAGAAACGATATTTTCTGTAGGTTGTGGTTTATTTTTAGCAGTTCTTGCATCATTTACAGCTGAACCATTAGTATGTATTTTATTTGTGCCTTTTATATTAAGTGTTTTAGCTAAAAATAATGTTAGTAAAATTAAAGGATTATGTATTACGTTTGGGGCTATTTTAGTTGGAACTTTAGGAATTACTTATGGAGTTTCAGCTTTAGGTTATACAGAGTCAAGTTTTGGTTTAAAAGTAAGTGATGGATTAGGCTATAAATTTGCATTTTTAGGTATTTCTTTTGTAATGTTAATGGCCTTTACTCATATGTTACCAAAAGCTAAAAAGGAAAGTGAAGTAATTAATCCAAGATTTGAACTTGTAGAAGTTAAGAAAAAAGAAAGTACTTGGCCAATGATTATAGTGCTTTCTATAGTAGCAATTTTTGCAATATTAGGCTATATTCCATGGAAAAGTAGTTTTAATGTTAACTTCTTTGCTGATTTACATACTAATATTACAACATTTAAAATTGGCGAACATGCTGTATTTGGCTATTTATTAGGTAGTTTAAAAGCCATTGGAGAATGGGATTTATATACAATTTCTTTAATAATAATGTTTGGAGCTTTTATAATTTCTTTAATTGAAAGAATAAAATTAGATGAATTTTTAGACTCTTGTGTATATGGTGCTAAAAAAATGGCTAAGCCAATATTTATCTATTTAATGGTTAATTGTTTGTTTGTAATTTCTTATTGGTCTCCAATATTACCATATATTACAAATAAATTAATTGAAGTAGGTTCTGACTTTAACTTATTTAAAATTATTTTAGTAATATTTATTGGTTCAATGTTAATGCCAAATAAAGACTTTATGAGTTTTACAATAGCTAATTACCTTGCTGCTTTATATGCATCAAATGGTATCGTAATATCTTTAGTTATTAATAGTATTTTTGGAGTTGTACAGTTTTTATTACCAACTAGTGCTATTTTAATGATTGGCCTAAGTTATTTAGATATATCTTATAAAGATTATCTAAAGAATATGTGGAAGTTTTTATTAGGTTTAATATTTATTGTGTTAATCTTATTAGTAATTGCAGCTTATGTGTAGAAAGTGTTATTGCTTTCTTTTTTTGTAAAGTAAAATTTCCTTAAAGTGATTTTTTCTCAAATAGTAAAATTAACATATTTTTCAAAAAAATATGTTAATATAATTTAAGGAGTTTGTGATATGGAAGTATTAAAATTTATTGAAGAAAAGGCAAATAATTTACTATATGAATTTGAAAGAAAAAATTTTCTGTATAGTTCAGTAACGAATATTGGTGAAGTAATAGAAACTGATGAGACTATAACTATTATGGTAAGACAAGAATTACTCGATAAAAGGGTTAAACCATCTTTTTATCATTTTGATTTAAACGGAATCAATAAAATATTTCAAGAAAAAATAGATTATTTTAAATTAGATAAAAGAGTCAATTATATTTTTGATGGTATTACTTTTGATGTTCCCATAATTTTGTCTTGTTCTTTTTGTGATGTAACATTTAAAAATTGTGTTTTTTCTCATTCTTATATCCAAATACATTGTGCAGATAAACTTACATTGATGAATAATCTTTATTATGATGGGACTAGTAGTATTAGTAATGGAGTATTTTTTAGGACTGTTTCTTGTAGCAAAGTAGAAGAACTAAATTTTATCAATGAAAATTTTGGAAATAAATATTGTTCAAAAATAGATATTAATGCTAACAAAGTAAACATAGTTAATTCTACTATTTCAACAAATGAGAAAAATGGTTTATTAAATATCAAAGCGGATAAAATAGAAATTAAAAAATCTATTATTACAAGTAGAGAAGTTTTCTTTGATGCATCTTTAGTAGATATGGACAGAAAAAGTAAATTAAAATGCTCAAGCAAACTTATAGTTTCTAATAAAGATACAAATTGTGATGTTGAGATTTGTATAAGTGATATCTACTCGCCTTATGTTTCTTTTAATGGAGTAGAATGGGTTAATTTAGAAACAGGAAATATAGAATTTTATCAAAGTGATTTAGAAGATGTACAGAAAAAAAGAAAAGAAGTATTACAAGTACTTACAAATTTAAAGCTTAAATGTGAAGAACTTCAGGAAGAAAAAACTTGTGTCGAAACACAAGTTATAAAAGAAATAATTAAAAAGTAATTTAAAATCTTTTTTCTAAAGTCATATCATTATCATATGAAACTACAGGAGTACAATCTAATCTTGAACCTTCAGGCACCCCAATTTGGCTGCCTGTTTTATATTTAACATAATCCTCCATATTTTCTTCTACTAAAGGAAATAAATCAAAAGGAAGTCCAATAATTCTTGCATTATTCTTTCTTGCTATTTCGCCAATTTGATATCCAATAGCATTAACTTTTTGTTCTCCAAAAATAATTAATCTCTCTATTTTCCTATCATCAAAGTAAGTACCATTTTTAAAGTTTTTAATATCTTCTTCCTTATTAACAAACGACCATTGTAAATTTATCTTTTGTTCATTATCATCTTTTAAAATATAAAAAACTAAAGGCTCTCCAAACTTTTCACTTAATACCTCATAAAATGCACTCAAAGCAGCTAGTTGTTCACCTAGAGAACATTTATGATGATTAGAGTCACTTATACCAATTTTTAAAAAATCATTTTCACAATACTTACAAAAGAAATAAATTCCATCTTCAAATAAGCGTTCAATCTCATTATATGGCTTTCTATGATAATGAAAATATTTCCCTTCTACTATTTGATTATGAACATTGTAAACAAACTCAATACTACTACCCATTTTATTCTTTAAATACATAGCTAATTTTTCACAGTCACTAGCTTTAGAATAACATTCACTCATTTCCAAACCCTCCAACTAAAAATATTATAACATAAAAAAGTTCAATTTCATAGATACTATAAATCAAGGAAATATAAGATATTGCTGAACTTTTCAGATAAGTTCAGTAGATTAAATTAGAGTTTGTTAGTAACAAGATAGTAACAGATTTATTAGTTACTAATTTGCATTTTGTTAGGTAACTTATTGATTTTTACCTATCGTTATGTTAAAATGATTTTGAGGTGAGTTTTATGTTATATTCATATGATGAATTAATTAAAAAATATGGAACTAGATACAATATTCAAAAAGCATTAAAAACAAATGAATTATATAAACTTGAACATGGTATTTATTCAGACAAAAAGATTGTTGATCCTTTATTACTCTATTCTAAAAAATACCCCTATGCAGTTATTACGATGGATTCAGCATTCTATTATTATGAATTAACTGATGTTATACCAAATAAAGTTTATCTTGCTACACCTAGCAAATACCGTACTATCAAAAATGATAAGATAGTACAAATATTTACTAATAAAAATATTTTAGATGTTGGGAAAACTATTGTTAAAATTAATAATCAAGATGTGTATATGTATGACAAAGAAAGATTACTTGTTGAACTTATAAGAAAAAGAAAGCAAATGCCATTCGATTATTACAAAGAGATAATTGCTAATTATAGAGATATTATTGATGATTTAGATATGCAAAAAATAGAAAATTATTTATCATTATTTAAAAACGATTTAAAACTATCAGAAGCATTGCAAAGAGAGGTGTTTTAATGAATATTGAAAGTATGATTGAAGAATACACCAAAACAGGATATGAGTATGCTGATGCAAGTTCCAAAGTGTGTCAGGACATTTTATTACTAAAAATATCTAATAGTAATTTTAGAGAACATATAACCATTAAAGGTGGTGTTGTTATGCATAATATATCTAAAGACAAGCGTAGAGCAACTCGTGATCTTGATTTGGATTTTATCAAATACTCTTTAGAAGATGATTCAATTAAAAACTTTATAGATAAATTAAATAATATCAAAGACAATATTGATATATCTATTATTGGAACAATCAAGAAACTACATCATCAAGATTATGATGGTAAAAGAGTTAATATAAGATTATCAGATACATACGGAAATAGTATTAATACTAAACTTGATATAGGAATCCACAAACAATTTGATATTGAACAAGATGAATATTGCTTTAGTTTTGATATTATTGACAAACATGCCAACCTTCTCATAAATTCAAAAGAACAGATTCTAACAGAAAAACTTAAATCCTTATTAAAATTAGGTTTTAGATCAACAAGATACAAAGATTTATTTGATTTTTACTATTTAATTAATATAGCAGGAATTGATAAACAAAAATTAGTAGATTGCTTTGATATTTTAATTTTTAAAGATATTACTATGAAAGAAAATAATATGACTGATATTATAATAAGATTGAAGCAAATATTAAATTCAGAAAGATATTATAATATGCTTAATGATCCTAAAGTAAATTGGTTAGATTTACCTGTAAATAAAGTTATTAAAAATGTAATTGAATACTTTTCTTCATTTGAAACTATTGAGGTATAATTTATGGAACAAAGTAATTCAAAACCTAGATGGATCAACGAAATACCAGGTATTAAAAATAATGGTAAGAAAAGAAAGTTGACCAATAAAGAGAAAAAAGAAGTAAAAGAATTTAGAGATGCTATCAAGAATAATAAAATTGATGAATGGTTTAATAAGGATAAACCTAAAAATTTGGATAAATGACATAGTAATATGTCTTTTAATTTTGTGCAAATGAAAAGCAGATAATAAGTCTGCTAATCAAATTTTATGTTATTTAATATATCCCTTAAAGCAATTATTTCTTCTTTATCAAGTGCAAGACCTTTTAACATCTTGTCACATGATCGATCCCATCTTCTCAAATCAAATTTATCTTCTTTTCCTCTATAACTAATCAAATTTAATTCTAAAGTAAATTTTCCATCACTTTTTTCACTTAAAGTTCCAAATTTTTCTTTTATTTCATAATTAAAGTCATCCATGTTATTACCTCTTATATGTCATAATTCCATCATCAATTAGTTTCTTTTCAAGGCTATCAGGTGCAAATGAAACAAAAATAGATGAATCACCATAAAGCATTATTTGAGAATATTTTCTTGTTAAGGGATATATTTCTTCAGCAAGTTTTTTCATTTCATTTAATTTTTCAAGAATTTCATCTTGTAATTCAAATTCATTCATAAATAATCCACCAATCCTTCTTTAAATTTCTATTTTTTCATATTTTTGTAAAAGTTCTAAAATAACATCATTTCCAGTCATTGAAGCATAACCTGGACTAGGAACTGAAAAATCCCAAGTAAGTCTTCCAATTCCTTTTGATGCATCACCATCTTTTATAACAAAGTTTTTATCTCGTAAAAAGTATTTTAATGCATCTTTCGAATTTTTAGTAAGTTCATCTAAAATATTGAAACACTTTAATTTATTGCTAAAGTTTCCAAATGTTTTAGGAAATTTAACATCAGTAGGATCTAATGGATTAATAACGCATAAACCATTACTATTTTCAATAATTTGTTTGAATAGGTGCATTGTCTTATAATCCTTTTCAAAATCTTCCAACATTATATGAGCGGTATCATCTGTAAGTGTATCATCTGATGCTTTTAAGAAATTTAATGCATTATTTATTCTAATTGAGTATTCTGCAGATGTATTTTCATTCATATGGATAATTCTATCTTTTTCCTTATTAACAATTTCTTCAAAGGTAACTTGAAGTTTTTGTTCACTTTCCTTATATTCTTCTACTATTTTTTCAATTTCTTCATTAATCATTGATGCCAATTCATGATTTATCATTCTTTGTGCAAAAGTATTATTTCTATAACTTTCAATCACATTTTCAATTTTTTCATTCGTTTTATCAGTTAAATCTGAATGTTCCTTTAAAATTTTTTCTAAACTATTTTTCATATCTCATCATCCTTCCTTATTTCAAATCATTTTGTAAAAATTTATACCCCTTCAGCAGTTTCTTCCATAGCAACTTCAACACCTTCAACAAGATAATTAATAATTCCATCAAGATCATTATTATTTGATACATTGTTTGTAATACCGCCCATATCAACATGAATTTCAGCAGTAGTAAATCTATTAACAACATCTCTTTCTGCTAAATCTCTTAAATATTTTAATTCTTCAGAAGTTATATCTAATGAATCCTTAATTGAACCAGTATCTGATGCAATTTTTGATGCTGAATTTCCAAGATCACCTAAATCACTAGCCATATCAGGAATATCCCCACCACCAAAGAAATTTCCTATTGCAGAATCAACATTTTCACCAACTTTGTAACCTGCATTATATGCATCTGAAACCCATCCAGTTTCAAAGGCATCAAAAGTATTCATTCCTTTATTAAATGCTTCACTTACTGATTCATAATCTTTTTTATTATTTTCTGCTTCTGCTTTCTTTGCAGCATATTCATCTGCTTTACTTGTAATACCTGATACATCAATATCAATAAATGGTAATTTATTCAATGTTTTTACTATTCCAGCAATAACATCCATAACTGTTTCTAATAAACCATAAAACCACGATTTAATATTACAGATAACATTATTAAATGCAATACCAATATTTGATGCACAAGCACCCAAAGCATTCCAAATACCCAAAGCAACATTTGCAATAAATAATCCTAAATTCTTAAAAAATTGTAAAACTACATTAATGCTTCCACATATTACACCAGTAGCACTAACTGTTGTACCCTTTGCTTTATTTATGGCTGCTACTACTGCATAAATTGCAGCAATAACTGCAATAATAATTAACAAAATCCATGTTAATGGACATGCTAACAAAGCAGCATTAAAACCATATTGTGCAGCAGTCCACATAAAAGTTTTGCCTGCTGCCAAAGCATCCATTGCAGCCTTAGTTGCAGTAAGCATGTTGGAAATACCAACAATTGTGTTGTAGGTTAATAATGCAGCCGTATATAATCCAATTGCAGTTGCTAAAGCAATTACAATTGGTTCTATAATTGACCAATTTTGTGCTAGTAAATTAATTAATTCTAATATAGGTTGTGTTGCCACATATAATTCATTCATAACACCAGTCCATACTTGTGACCAAGTCATAGGAATACTATCAAATTGACTATTAATATCATTTGTAGCACCTAGTAGAGCATTCTTTACTATATCAGCAGTAATTTTACCATCACTTGCCATTTCACGAATTTTACCAATTGGAACATCTAAATAATCAGCAATTGTTTGAATAACATTTGGTGCTGATTCAAATACTGCATTTAATTCTTCACCACGAAGAACACCTGAACCTAATGCTTGGGTTAATTGTAATGATGCTGATGCCATTTCTTGTTGACTTGCACCAGCAATAACAAATAACTTACTTAAATTTTCAGCAAATGCAATTGTTTCATTATTGGATTTAAAAGCATCACCTGCTCTTTGTCCAAGTTTTGCAACTATATCTGCTTGTGTTTGGTAAGATGATCTTGCTCTTTGTGCAGAATTAAATATTTTTTGCTGCAATTCATCAGTAGTTTGTAAACCATCATTCATTAAATTTAATCTTGCTCTTGTTTGAGTATATTCATCTGATAAATTGACTAATTTACCAATTGTTTTAAATCCAGCATATGCAGAAACTAAAGAAACAACAGAACCCATCATATTATCAACTTTGTTTTTACCATCTTGAATTTCCTTATTTAATTTATTTTGTTGTTGATAGTTTTTATTAAGATTATCTTCCATTGAATTTAATGAAGCATTTACTTGATCAATTGCAATTCTTGCAGAATTTATTTTGGAAGTATCAAATGATTTATTCATTTCACTGTCCATATTTTCAAAAATATCAAGAGTTGAATCCATTGCACCAGTTATATTTCTTAATACTGGTGTCATATTATCAGTTAGATGTATTGCAGTTGTAATACTTGCCATAACTATCACCTACCTTTCTTTTTTCTGATTTTTTCATCCCTTCTTCTTTGAATTTCTAAAAGACATGATTGATTATAAAATTCCTTTACTTTTGATATATCATGCTTTTTTAGTAAAGAATCAATTTGAACATTTGAATATTTTTTATAGTTTTTAAAATTGCATCTAAACCACTTATAAAATGTATTTTTGTTTTGCATTTCTTTAATAGATAGTTTCATAATAAATTTAAAAACTGATAGTATTTTTTCATAATTTTTATGTCCTTTGTTTAGGATCACAGTAGTAGAACTATTTATTCCGAATTCAACTATTGTTAAATAACTTTCAATATCTAAATTATCAATAGTAATACCTTGTAACCAACCATTTGATAAATAATCAAAATTAACTGCCCACAAATTTTTATAAATAATCTCTATATTGCTATTTAATTTCACTTGATTTAGTAATTCTTTCTCGTTCAATCAAAATCACCTTCAAAATATGCATTTCTTTCATCATAAGTCATTTTTGATAAATCAATTTTGGTACTAGGATCATCCATACCTGTTTCCCCTGGAATTGCCCCTTTTAAGGTTCTAGTTTCAGTATCAAATAAGAACTTACTATCTTCAGCACCTTTAAGAGTTTCAAGTTGTTCAGATAATCCTTTTAATGAACCATCTTCTTTTAATTCAATTTCATCTAATTTAAGTAATGCTTTTACTGAAATAATATTTCTTGCTTTAGCATCTCTTAAAGCATTTTCAATTGCAAATGATTTTTTAAGATCATTAATTTCATTCTTATGTGCTTCATCACATGTCTTATTAGTGTTTTGTAAATCTTCAATAGTTTTCTTTAATCCTGCAACATCTTCAGTAGAATTTTTTAAATCATTAAGTTGATTATCCCTATCTTTTAATTCGCTAGTTAATTCATCATTTTTTTGATTCAAAAATTCAAATTTAGCATTAACAGTATTTAGTTCTTTTTTAACTTCACCAATTATTTTGGAATGTTCATCAAGAATTGCATCAACAACATCTTTATCATCTATGCCCAAATCCTTTAAAAATTCTCTGTTCAACTTACCCATGATATATACCATCCTTTCAAACAAAAATATTGCCTAATATTTCTAAAGTGTAGGAATACTAGACAATATTTGTATTTTTGTTACTAACCTGTTACTAATACCTACCTTTCGAATATATTTTGACAATATAATTTTACCATTTATTAAACATAAAATCCTTATATTTAAAGCCGATAATTCAGGTTATGTTATTCTTATAAAAATAACATAAAATCAATCCCTTTATATAAATTTAAAGGTCAACATTTGTCAACATTTGCTATATAAGTTTTAACCTTATCATTCCTTATCAATTCAACCATTCAAATAAGTTTCGAATGTTAGTATTTGTTAGTGTTTTCAATTGCATCACAAACTCTACTTTTCTCTGCCACTTTATATTTTATTATGTTTGCATTTGTAAGTATTCTAGTTCGTAAATACTGTTGAATACTAACAATTTTGTCACTATGAATCTTATCAATAGTTTGAACCCTAGCATTTCCTAGCATTTTACTATCTACTTGTATAACAACATTATATATCTTTAAACCTTAACAATTGAATAATCCAAATAACAAGTTTTATTAATAATTTTTAAATAGAATGTCAGGTTTTGTAAGGTTCTTAATATATGTTTAAAGGTTAGCATTTGTTAGCATTTTTATGGTGAATGTGAGGTTTTGTGAGGTTTTCAAATATACTTTTTTTTCTTGAATGTTAAGTTTTGTTAAGTTCTGATTATAATTTCAGGTTTTTTCAGGTTCAACTTTATTAGCATTATCTTTTTTTAATTTAGCATTTTTAAGATGATTAACTCGATCTTCAGACATTCCAAGTTCATTTGCTATATATTTCACCGATTTACCACCAAAATACAATTTTTGAATGTATTTTATTTTTTCTGTAGGTGATGAAAATTCATAATCTTTAGTAGATATGTAAAAAGCATCACCTGCATAATTATTTTTTATATGATCATATACTTCTTTAGGTATACAATCTTTCAGTTCATTAAAATTTCTAGTTTTCATATAATTTTCATCTTCCTTTCATAAAAGATAAATGGACATGTTGGACAAGAAGACAAGTTAATTTATATTCTTTTTTTTCTGTATATAAAAAAATTTATTAATACTTTTTTTTTAGTGTATTATATTTTATAAATAAATTGAATTTAACTTGTCCACCTGTCCATAATCTTAAAAATCCTTTTATTTATTTGTAAAAATCAAGGACAAGTTAATAATTTATGCTTGTACCTAACTTGTCCTATTTTTGTTTATTGTGTCCATATAAACATATTGTGTTTTTCTAATACTTTTATTTTGAAGTCTTCCTTCAGCATTTTTAGTTTCTATATTTACCCTAGGTCTTGTTGTTTCTAAAGTAGGTATATATAGTTTTAATTTTTTTGTAAACATATTATCTGGAATTTTGTCATTATTAAAACCATTATTTATACAAAAGACTTCATATCTTGCTTTTACATCCTTTTGAAATTCATTCTCAAAGACTTTTGCACCATCAACACTTATTTTTTCTTGTTCTTCGATTATAAAAGCAAAAATAGGATCATTTGCCATTTGATAATCTTTCATTTCAGATTGAACCTTATCTGAAGTAGTATAATCATTATTTTGTAATATCCTCTTTAATCCTTCAACCCCTAATTTAATTAAATATTCCATACTTGATTGTGTAGATAATGAAGAAACAATATTTAAGTTATAATTTTCGTTGCCTTTTGTAAATTTAGCATTAAATGGAACAATGACTAATCTTCTACGAATTGCAAATGAATCCATACCATTACCCATTCTAGGAATATTATTTGCACTAAATATTAATTTACAATATGGGGCAAAATCAAATTGGGGTTGACCTTTCTGTTGTGCTGGAACAGTTTCCCCAGTTACAACCTTTTTAAAAAAGGACATATCACAAATAATTTTATCATTTATATCATCCCCAATGTTTGCTAATTTTCCAAACATCATAACAGTAGAAAATTTATCATCTAACTTTCTTAAATCAAGTGCTGAAGTGTTTTCATCACCTAAAACTTTTTTTAGCAATTTAAGATATGTGGATTTACCATTTGCACCATTTCCGACTAAAACAATAGCTTTTCCACCAGCAAGTGTTTGTGATCTGTAAAAGCAAGATCCAACAATTTCTTCAAGTAATTCCCTTATTTCTTTATCATTACAAGAAATATTATTTAATACTTCATCAACTTCTTCAGAATAAGCATTTTTGTTATAATCCCATTCAATTTTATTAGTAATAATAAAATCAGGTGAATAAGGTAATAATTCATTTGTATCAATGTTTAAAATCCCATTCCTAAAAGCAATAAATTTTGCTGGTGTAACTGGTGTATTTTCTCTAATCAAAATATCTAAATATGACATTACTTCTGTTCTTTTTGCTCTATTTAATTGTGGTATATGCTCGATCATTGCTGATTCAATTTCTTGTTGACCAGTAATGTATATTCCATCTTTAAATAAATGTAATTGATTATTAATCCTTTTGATATGATGATTATTCTTTAAAAATAAAGCAAATTTATCAAATAAGAATGAATTTCCCTTGTAAAAAATAGGTTTCTTAAATGAATCATCTCTTAATATTACATCCAATTCATCATCTGATAATGGTTCTTTCAAAACATAATTATTAATGATTTTTATAGTTTCTCTTGCTTCCTCTATTGAAAAATCACTTGATTGTAAGGTTAGGATATAATTAAATAATGCTTGATTTCTTCCATCACCATTTTCCATATTTTGAAAATCTGTACTATTTTTTACTGGTGTCATCCATTTAGGAATAGATTGATATTCCATGCCTTCTTCAATATCCCATTCAATAAATCTTTCTTTATTATCAAATTTAAGAATTTCATATGAATTTTTACATCCAACTTTAATATCAGCAGTTATTCCACATGCTAAATTGCAATGGGTATAACATTTTTCAATGTTTGTATTTCTGAATAGAAAATGTTTCCCTCTAGTTGTTTGATAAACTCTACAATTAAGTTGAAAATCTTCAACAATGTTCATCATAAGTTCTGCTTGTTCACTATCATCAATATCAACTAAAATAGTATTGTCTGCAAGAATTCCTGCAAATTCAGGTAAGTCTTTTACTTCTTCATAAGATTTAAAATCATTTCTATTTTTGAACTTTTCCATGCACTTTTTATCTTTAGTTTTTACATATCCTTTAAAAAATTCATCCATTATATCACCACCTTCCTTTTTATATTTTTATTTTGTAATTTTAACATTCAGGTTGCTTCCTTTTTCTTTAACATCAAATGTTTTTACAATTTTAAATAATTTATATCCTTTAGTATTTTGCCTATAATCTAGTAAGTAAATAAATTTATTTCTTATCTTTTTAACAACATCATCTAATAGTTTTGAATATTGGGGATAATTAATAAATTCTATATCTACATCAGTTAAATTTTCAGTTAAACTTCTTAATAATTCATTTACAATATGAATCTGATAACCTTCTGTAATCACCTGGTTCATAAATATTAATTTATTGGTATATTTACCTTGTGGTACAACCTTAAACCAAATTGAAACCATTGGATCATCATTTTTAGATCCTTTCAATTCCATTTTTACAACATTAACTTTATAAATTCCACTTGCAATTTTTTTATTCATTTTTCTATCATTTCCTTTCACTTTGAATAAATTTAGACTAATTGTTTTCCGTTTTAACTATATCTTCCACTTTTACTTCAAGAACCCTTGCTATTTTTCCAACTGTCATTGGTTTAGGATTTTTTCTTCCTGACATATAAGCATTAATACTATTTCTTGAAATTTCTGCTTTTTCTGCTAAATCATTAATTGTATAACATTTTTTTGCTATTGCTAATTGTAATTTTTCTTTATCAATTTTCATATTTTTCACCTTCTTTCTTGTTCTGTATGAATACATTATAATATATCTTTTGTGTACTTGTCAATAACTTTTGTGAACTTTTGAAAACTTTTGGGTAAATAATGTTTACAAACATAATTTTTTGATATATAATGTACTTGTACCAATTATAGAAGGAGGATTTTGATGAGTGATATTGGTAATAGGGTTAAAGAATTAAGATTGTCATTAGGTTTAACACAAGAAGAATTTGGTGAAAAAATTGGATTAAAAAAATCAGGAATATCTAATATAGAGAATGGAACAAGAAACCTATCTATTAGAAATATTAAACTTATAAGTAAGACATTCAATGTATCTGAACTTTGGTTAAATTCTGGTGTTAATGACAATACATTAAAAGGTTGGGAAGAAAGTTCAATAAAAGAAAAACTTCAAGAAAAGGTAAACACTATTGAACAAATTCAAAATACTTTTGGTTCTGATTATGTAAACATACTTGAATCTTTTGATGAATTAAATTCAAAAGGAAAGCAAAAAGCAATTGAAGTTGTTGATGATCTTACTTTAATTCCAAAATACAAAAAAGAATCACCAAATGATGATTCTCAAAACACAAAATAAAAAATAGTTCCCTGTGTGACAGCACAAGGAACAAAGTCTAAATTTAATCAAATAATGAAAAGAAAGTCATTCTAATTCCCATATTTGACAATATCATTTTATCATTTTCTTGGGATTTAGTCAAATGTCATATGTAAAAAAAATTAGAAAGGAATTTGATAAAATGAAAAATCCAAATGGTTATGGATCAGTTGTTAAATTATCAGGAAACAGAAGAAATCCATTTGCAGTAAGAAAAACCACTGGATGGAATGAAAAAGGTCACCCTATTTATTTAACAATTGGATATGCACCTACAAGAGAAGAAGGAAATATTATGTTAGCATTATATAATAATGATCCTTATGATGTAGATGCAGTTAAGGTTACATTAAAAGAATTATGGAAATTATTTCAAGAAAAGAAATTATTAAAATTAAATAAATCAACTAGAGGTTCACTAACTTCAGCATTTAAACACACTAAAAAATATCATGATATGAAGTATAAGGATTTAAAATCATTTCACATGCAAGATTGTATTGATAATTGTGGTTGTGGTTATTCAACACAATGGGCAATTAAAAATTTATTTGGTCATTTAGATAAATTTGCTTTAGAACTAGATGTTATAAATAAGTCTTATGCACAATTAACTACTGCTGAAAGTATTCCTGAAACAACTAAAATCCCATTCACTGAAGAAGAAATTAAGATATTGTGGGAACATGAAAAAGAAGAATGGGTTGATTCAATATTAGTATTCATATACACGGGTTTTAGAATTAGTGAACTTTTAAATATTAAAATTACAGATATAGACCTTGAACAAGGCACAATACAAGGTGGTACAAAGACAAATGCTGGTAAGAATAGGATTATACCTATTCATTCCAAAATCTTCAATATAATCAAATCTAGGGTGGAATCTGGACAAGTTTATTTATTTGAACTAGATGGGAAAAAGTTATCAAGTTATCTATATTATAAAATATGGGATGATTTAATGGAAAAATTTAAAATGGATCATACACCACATGAATGCAGACATACATTCAGAAGTAGATTGGATTCAGCAGGTGCAAATAAGAAATGTATTGATATGTTAATGGGTCACAAATCCAAAGAAGTTGGTGAAAGAGTTTATACACATAAAACACTTGAAGAACTAAAATATGCAATTGAACTAATAACAAGTTAGTAACAAACTGTTTTTAAAACCCTTTGTTTATAAAGGTTTTCTTCAAAATTTGAAATATTATAACATAACTATATTAAAAAAGGTTTATTTTGTGTTACTATATAAATGGTGAGAAATATGAGAAAGAGAAAAGTTATTTTAATTATAGTAATTACTTTTTTATTAATATTGATAATACCTAGTTTATATATTTATTTATGTGTAAAACCAGTATTAGCTATTAATGGAGAACAGGAAATAATTATCCCTTTAAATGAAAACTATAATGAAGAAGGAGCAAAACTAACTATTTTAAATAAAGATTATTCTAAAGATATTAAAATTAGAGGAGAAGTAGATTCTAGTAAAGTTGGTACTTACGAAATAAATTATAGTTTTAATACTAAATATTTAAAACATACTAATGAAGAAAAAAGAATTGTTAAAGTAGTTGATAATATTTCTCCAGAGATTACTTTAAAAGGAAAAAAAGAATACACTATTTACTTTACTGATACAAAGAAAGCTGCTTATAAAGAAGAAGGATATACGGCAATTGATAATTATGATGGGGATATAACAGATAATGTTGAAGTGATTGATGAAGTTGATTACAAGACGAAAGGACAATATAAGATTATTTATAAAGTAAAAGACTCATCTGGAAATGAAGTAAATACTGAAAGAATAATCAATGTTAAAAAGAAAGTTATTAGTGCAGTAACTAATGGAACAGGAAGAGGTATTCCAATATTAATGTATCATTTTTTCTATAGTGAAGAAAATGGCGAAGTAGCCAAAGATAACAATTACTTAGAAATCAAATTATTTGAAGAACAAATTAAATATTTAAAAGATAATAACTATTATTTTCCTACATGGGATGAAGTTAGAGCTTTTATTGATGGGAAAAAGACATTACCAGAGAAAAGTGTTGTTATAACAATTGATGATTGGCATAAATCTGTTCCTTTATATGCTGTACCTATTTTAAACAAATATGGTGTACCCGCTACTTGCTTTTTAATGACGAGGTGGGAGACAGGAATGTATTTTAAGAACTATTCTTCTCCTTATATTAATTTTGGATCTCACACACATGATATGCACTGGCTTACTTGCGATGGATATGGTAAATTCACTTGTATAAATCATAATGATGGTTTAAAGGACTTACAGACAAGTATATCTATAGTTGGAAATAGTGACGTATTAGCTTATCCTTTTGGACATGTTAATGAACAAGTATTAGCAATTACAAAAGAAGCTGGTTTTAAAGTGGGACTTACAACAGTATTTGGAAAAGCCAAAAAAGGCATGGATCCTTACTTATTACCAAGAATAAGAGTGGTTAAAGGGGAATCTCTTAGTACATTTATAAAAAATTTATAATAAGTTTGATTAAATATTTTAAATCTCCTTCATAATATTAATAGAGGAGATTTTATTTATGGAATATAATGAAATATTAAAAAATGCCGAGTATGAAATGAAGAAATTAAGACATCCTTACGTTGGAAGTGAGCATTTATTACTTTCAATTTTAGCAAGTGATGATGAAGTAGTAGCAACACTTAATAGATACAGTATTACTTATAATAGTTTTTCTAAAAACTTAGTGAAAATAGTTGGTAACTGTAAGAAGGATACTCCTTATGTTTTACATACCCCTCTTTTTAAAAGAATTATTGAAAATGCAAACGATGTAGCTAGTAATAAAAATGAAGAAGTGAGTTCTAAACATTTAATAATTGCTTTAATCGAAGAAAGTGATGGAATAGCTATTAGAGTTTTATTAAACATGGGAGTCGATTTAGATGCTCTATATAATGACTTAGTTAAGAACTCTACTGGGTCACTTTCTTTAGGTAAAGAACTTGATAGCGATAGTATTTTAATAGGAAGGGAAAAGGAAATAGAATCAATAATAAGTTCACTGCTAAAAAAAGATAAATGTAATCCCTTACTTATAGGTAATGCTGGAGTAGGTAAAACAGCAATAGTTACTGAACTAGCAAGAAGACTAAAGAAGAAAGAAGTTCCAGATAAACTAATTGGTTATAAAATTATTAGTATTGAAATGGGTTCTCTAGTTGCAGGGACTAAATACCGTGGAGAATTTGAAGAAAAACTTCATAATTTGATTGATTCTTTAATAAATAATAAAATAATTCTTTTTATCGATGAAATTCATACTTTAGTTAATGCAGGAGGTGCTGATGGAGCTATAAATGCTGCCGATATCTTAAAGCCATATTTAGCAAGAGGGGATATCAAAATTATTGGTGCTACAACGATAGCTGAGTATAATAATACGATTTTAAAAGATAAAGCATTAAATCGAAGATTTGATTTAATTACAATTAAGGAAACAGATTATGAAGCAACAAAAGATATTTTAGAGAAAGTAAAGAATAAATATGAAGTATTTCATGATTTAGTAATAACAGATGAAAATATTAAAGATATTATGGACTATTCTAATCGTTATATTCATAATAGATATAATCCTGATAAGTCTTTAGAAGTGCTAGATTTAGTATGTGCTAAAGTCAATAGTAATTGTAATTATATTAAGAAATGTAATGAAAGAAATGAAAAAAAGAAAGAGTATATTTTAAAAGATGACTATGAGGGAGCTTTGAAAGAACTAGAAAATGGACAAGAAGAGAGACAAATCTCTATTACAAAAGAAGATATCTTAGCAGTAATTTCTAATATTATTAATGCTGATATTAAAACGCCAAAAGAAGAATTAGTAACAAAACTAAATAATAGATTACAAGAAAAAGTAATTAATCAAAAAGAAGCAATAAGTAGAATAATTTCTAATATTAGATATAAATTATTTAAAGATAATGAGGTCTTAAGTTTACAATTTGTTGGTGGTAGTGGTGTTGGGAAATCGATGATTATTGAAGAAATTAGTAAAACTTTAAAAAGAAATAAAATAGTAATTAATTTAGAAGACTATAGTTACGATGAATCTATTGAAAAACTAGTTGGTGGAACTTATCGAACTAAATATGTTTTTCAAGAAGTAAAAAATGAACCTTGTAGTATCTTAGAAATAAATAATTATAATATGGCATCACCTAAAGTTAAAGAGTTATTTAACACAATTATTAGTGATGGAGAATGTCTAGATTATAATAGTGAGAAAATATGTTTTAATAATACGATTGTTATTTTTAACGAAACAACGAAAAACTCTATTGGTTTTTCAGAAAATATTAAAGAAAGTGAGGACATAATTGTTGATGAAGTAATTAACTTTAATGCTGTTACAAAAGAAGATGTTAATACATATATAGATAGATATAATAAAGAAAACAATACTTCCTTAAATTACGAAAGTATTGCCGCTTCTTCAAATTATAAATTAAATGGTTATAAAGGTGTTATCAAAAGTATTAATAAAGAATTGAGAGAATTAGTTGTATTGGCACAATAATGTGCTTTTTATTTTAGATTTAGATTATTAAAAATATTTGCTAAAGATATAATATTGCTTATATTTTCAAGTTTAGGTATATGAATAAAAATAATATTTGTTTTGTAATTGTTTTCTTTTATTATTCTTAAACCATGATAATAAATGTTGTTGCATAGATAATTGCTTGCTGTTTTTGATATGGCAACTTTGTATTCTTTTTCTAAATCTTTTTTTAGTTTTAAATAATCATAATTTGTTTTAAGAACGTTATCATCTATTTGTGCTATTGTTTCTATTTGAATTGTATCTAAGTCTAAAAATGCTTGTTCAAAAGAAATAATTAAATCGTAATGTTTCTTTTTTAATTTTTGTTCTAACTCCGTAACACTCGTAACAAAACTATTAGTTAGATATAGTTTGTCTTGACTATTTATATTATCTAACAATACTTTTGAAGAATTAGTTTTTCCTTTAAATGCTGTATATAAAATTTCTTTTTTCAATGTTATCACTTAAATACTATTCTTCTTTATCTTTAGGTGTAAGTGATAAGCTTTTATCAGTATTATTAGTAGCTTGTTTTATAAGCTCTCCAAAAGGAGAATTTAGCATTTCATTAAAATCTGCTACTTTTTCTTCAATAAAACTCTCATCTAGTTTAACTGGATTGTTAGTTGGTTCTTCTTTTCGTGTTAATTCTCCATTTTCTAACTTTTCCATAAATTTACCCATATATGTTTCAGCATGACTTGCTAAAGTTTTATTGTTTTTATAATCTTCTAAGGAAACCATATTACTTAAACTAGGAATAACTATATCCTCTATTATAAAACTTGCAGTACCAACCATTGCACTTTTAAACATCATTTCTTTACTTCCTAAAATTGATGGGAAAGGCTCTATGTAAAGAGTTCTACACATTTCTTGTACTTTTTTTAAAAGTTCTTCTCCTTTTTCTTCTTGTTCATCCCAAATACACGCAAATAATATTCTCTTAATATTTAAAGCATTTGCATCAAGTAAAATATTTTTATATGTTTCAATATCTCCATGTTCTCCACTAATTTCTAATAAAATAAATTTTTCTTCTAAGTTTACCATTTTAAAACCTCCATCTAAGAATATTATATAGTAAACAAATGAAAAATTAAAGCCATTTTACTTATTATATGGTAAAATAATAGGCATGAGGAGTGATAGTTATGAATAATGAAGAAACATATAAGATAACAAAAATTAGCGAAATATATGAGTTAGATGATGAAATGCAACAACTAGTTAAAGATACTGCCATGTTTAATAGAGAAAGAATCAAAGCTGCTATTGCTACAGCTGTAGGTTTAGTAACAACTACAGGAATAGAAATATTTGCAGAAAGAAGTTATATATTTTTGATATTTGGAGCTGTTATAGCTGGAGTGACATTTGCAAGTGTAGCTACTTCAATAGATAAAATGCGTGTTTTATATAACAAAAGTATTGAAAATTTAAAAGAAAAGAATGGAGTAAATGAAGTTGTTAACAGAATGAAGAAAATGGGGCAAGATGCATATAGAGAAACTTTAATAGATGATTTAGAAGATGAGAAAGAAAATAATTTAGGAGGACTTTCAAGATGAATAAAGAAAAAGATTTAGTTATTACTCTTGATAATAATAAAAAATATGTTAAAGTTAGCTCTGCTACTCTTAATGGAAAAAATTATATATATCTTGCTGATATTCTTGACTATAAAAATATTGTTATTGGAGAATTAGTAAACGATGAAATTAAAGTAGTTAATGATACAGAATTGTTGGGACAACTACTTGTGGAATTTGATAAAAATATTAAAGAAGATGAGGGAAAATAAACGATAATCAGAATTAATGGAATCGTTTTTTTATTATCGTATAATTTCTTAAGTTTTTTTCCATAAAATATGGTAAAATAAGTGAAAACAAGGGAGTGTTATATATGAAAGTAAGAACAAGATTTGCACCAAGTCCAACAGGATTTATGCATATAGGAAATTTAAGAACAGCAATATTTGAATATTTGGTTGCTAAGAAAAATGGTGGAGAATTTATTTTAAGAATAGAAGATACGGACCAAGAAAGAAAAGTAGAAGGTGCTATTGATTTTATCTATAAAACTTTAGAATTATGTCATTTTGATATTGATGAGGGGCCGAATAATCCTGGGGAAGTTGGACCTTATATTCAAAGTGAGCGAAAAGAGATTTATAAGGAATATGCCGAAAAACTAGTAGAAATGGGAAAAGCATATTATTGTTTTTGTACAGAAGAAGAACTAAATCATCAAAGAAGTGTTGCGGAACAAAAAAAGACTGCATTTTTATATGATGGTAGATGTAGTAGATTAACAAAAGAAGAAGTTGCCGAAAAAATGGCTCAAAATATTCCTTATGTTATTAGACAAAAAATGCCTAAAGAGGGAGTAACAGAAGTTCATGATTTAATTCATGGAACAATTAAAATAGATAATAGTGTTTTAGAAGATCAAATATTACTTAAAAGTGATGGATATCCAACATATAATTTTGCAAATATTGTTGATGACCATTTAATGGGTATTACTCATGTTATTAGAGGGCATGAATACCTTGACCAAACGGCAAAATACAATCTTGTTTATGATGATTTTGGTTGGGAAATACCTACTTATATTCATGTTGCAATGGTAATGGGAGAAGATGGTAATAAATTATCTAAAAGAAATGGTGATGCTTCATTTATGGATTTATATGATGAAGGGTATCTTCCTCTAGCAATAGTTAATTATTTGTGTTTACTTGGTTGGAGTCCAGCAACTAATCAAGAGATTTTTACTATGGATGAACTTATAAGTAATTTTGATGAAAAAAGATTAAGTAAATCATCAAGTCAATATGATGTTAAGAAACTTAGATGGGTTAATCAGCAATATATTAAAAATATGCCTGATGATGACTTTGTAAAATGGGTTAAACCTTTCCTTGTTTCTGCATATGATTTAAGTAGTAAAAGTGAAGAATGGATTAATCATCTCTTAAGGGTTTATAAGAGTCATATAAGCTATGGAAAAGAGATTGGAGAGGTTACTAGTTTATTCTTCCAAGATGGTTTTGAAATTACTGGTGAATGTAAAGAGTTTATGGATAATGAAGAAACTGTACCAAATACGATAAAAGTATTCTGCGATGAGTTAAAAAGTATTGAAAAGTGGAATACAGAGAATATTGCTTTAGCTATTGAAAATACGAAAGAGAAAGCAAATGTGAAAGGAAAACTTCTTTATATGCCAATTAGAATAAAGATAAGTGGTCAAATGCATGGACCAGAGTTACCTGATGAAGTATATTTAATGGGTAAAGAGGAAGTTATTAAATATTTAGAAAGTTAGTGATTTAATGAAAATATATAATACTTTGACGGGATTGTTAGAGGAATTTATTCCTATAGAAAAAGGCAAAGTCAAAATGTATGTCTGTGGACCAACAGTCTATAACTATGTTCATATTGGTAACATGCGTCCTGTCATTACTTTTGATATGGTTTACAATTATTTTAAGTATTTAGGATATGATGTTTTGTATGCCTCTAATTTTACTGATGTTAATCCCAAGATTATTGCAGCTGCTAAAGAACTTGGAATAACAGAGCGTGATGTAGCTGATAAATTTATTAAAGCTTATTTAAGTGATTTAGAAAGTTATAATTGTTCAAAAATTAATTACCGTCCTCGTGTAATAGAACATATGGAAGATATATATATCTTTATTAGTAAGTTAATTGAAAAAGATATGGCATATGAAAAAGATGGTGATGTTTATTTCAGGGTTGAAAAGATAAAAGATTATGGTATTTTATCTAATCAAGATATTAATGAACTAAAAAGTGGAATTAGAGTTGAAGTTGATGAGAAAAAAGAAAGTCCTTTAGATTTTGCTTTATGGCGTAAGACAACGGAGGGAGAACAATTTGAATCACCTTGGGGTTTAGGGATACCTGGTTGGCACACAGAATGTGTTGTAATGATTAATTCTTTATTTGGTGAAAAAATCGATATTCATGGAGGAGGAGTTGATTTAAAGTTTCCGCATCATGAAAATGAAATTGCTCAAAGTATCGCTTTAAATAATAACACTTTAGCTAATTATTGGATGCATAATGGCCATATTAATGTTGATGGCGAAAAGATGAGTAAGAGCTTAAATAATTTTATTTTAGCCAAAGATTTTATTAAACTTCATAAAGCTAATGTAATTAAGATTGCTTTATTTAAAACACATTATCGCCTACCGCTTAATTTTACAGATGAATTATTTAATGAGGCGAATATCGTTGATAAAAAAATAAATGATGTATTGAAACAAGCTAATTTGCAAATTCAATTAGGAAATTTAGAAGTTGGTAAAATAAAGATAGATGAACGAATTAATGAGATAATGGATGAAGACTTTAATACTCCAAATTTGCTTAGTTATTTAATGGAATTAGTAAAAGATTTAAATAGTGCTTTAAGAAATAAGGAAGATATAACTATTTCCTATGATAAAATTAATCTAATTAATACTATTTTAGGATTGAAGTATGATTTGAAAGAATTATTGAGTGATGATAAAGAATTATATAATAAATGGTTGTCTTATAAAGAAATTAAAGATTTTGCAAGTGCTGACAAAATAAGAGAAGAACTAGTAGAAAAAAATATTTTATAAATTTAACATAATCTTCACAATAACGTGTTATATTTATTAGTAGGAGTGATGAAAGTGGATTTGATTCTTATAATTTTAATACTTTTAATACCTGGGGTTGCCCAAATTTTTATTAGTATTAATTATAGTAATTATAAAAAACAACCTTTAGAAAAGAAAATGAGTGGGCAAGAAGTAGCAAGAGAAATCCTTGATAAGCATGGTTTATCAAATATCTATGTTGTTGAAGTAAAAGGAAACTTAACGGACCACTATGACCCATCAAGGAAAGTAGTTAGACTATCTAGCGAAGTATTTCATGGAGAAACGATAGCTGCAGCAGCTATTGCAGTTCATGAGTGTGGACATGCTATTCAAGATAAAGAAAATTATTTTATGCTCCGTTTAAGAAGCCTTATTTATCCAATAGTTAATTTAGGGACAAGTTTATCATATATAATTATCTTAATTGGTATTGTTATGCAAGCATTAGATTTAGTTTATGTTGGTATTGCTTTAACTGGGTTAGGACTTATTTTTCAACTTATTACTTTGCCAGTTGAGTTTGATGCTAGTAAAAGAGCTCTTAAAATACTAGAAGAAGAAAATATTGTTGTTCCATCAGAACATATTGGTTGTAAAAAAATATTAACTAGTGCAGCGATGACTTACGTAGCAGGTGTTTTGGCTAGTGCTTTACAGATATTAAGACTTGTTTTAATATTTGGCAATAATGACCGAGATTAAATTTATTTGAAATACATTAAAAACTATGTTATTATCTAAATATAAAGACACGAAATATGTTCGTTGCCTTTAAAAGGTTGGTGCTGATACATTGCTGTATCAGCTTATTTTATTTATGCAATAGCAAGTAAATTTGTATAAATAGAATTATGTATATGATTTTAAATAATTTGTCAATTATTCGCTTCATACGCATCCACCTCCAAATTTTTAATACCCCCTAAAGAAGTCACTAAAAATAAAGGCATTAAACAATATTTCGTGTCTAGGTCATACTTTAGCACAAATAAAAATACTTGTAAAATCACTAATTTTAGATTGTTGAAAAGAAGTTCTTGCAATAATCTTGTTATTGCTTAGCAAAAATTAAATTATTGTTCAAATATTTAGACAATAATTTAAAAATTAGTAAAATTTAAAAATTTTTAGATAATTATGATATATCAATAATTTCCTTAAAATAAGGAAATTTTTTATGATAACTATTTCCCTTTTTCTATATAATTTGATATAATATTCAAGAACAATTTATTAAGGAGTGATTAGATGAAAGTAATTCTATTACAAGATGTAAAAAAACAAGGTAAAAAAGATGAAATAATAGAAGTTAGTGAAGGTTATGCAAATAATTTTTTAATAAAAAATGGACTTGCTCTTCCTGCTAACGAAGGAAACAAAAAACAACTTAATAAACAATTAGAACAAAGAAAACAAGATGAAGATGCTTTAATTAAATCTTGTGAAGAATTAAAAGAAAAATTGGAACAAGTTACTTTAGAATTTTTTGTTAAAACAGGTAATGATGGCAGAATTTTTGGTAATGTTTCTTCAAAACAAATATGTGATGAATTAAAAAATAAAGGATATAACATTGATAAAAAGAAAATAATGTTAGAAATACCGATTGATTCTTTAGGAGTTCATAATGTAAAAATAGAATTACATAAAAAAGTAAATGCCGAAATAAAAGTTAGTGTTAAAGCGAGGTGATATTATGGCAAGACAGATGCCTCAAAATAAGGAAGCGGAAATGAGTGTTTTAGGTGTAAGTTTTTTAAATCAAGAAGCTTTATCTAAGATATGTGAAGAATTAACTGAGGATATGTTTTATGAACCTCAAAATAAAAAATTATTTAGTGCAATTAAAACAATGTATGAAGAAAAAACTCCTATTGATATCACAACTGTTAAAGAAGAATTAGATAAGAAAAAAAATTTAAGTGCGGTTGGAGGATTAGAATACATTTCCGAAGTAATCGACTCAGTAGCTACAACAGCTAACTTGGATTATTACATAAAAATAGTTAAAGAAAAAGCAACTGTTAGACACTTAATTGATACTGCAACCTCTATTGTTACTGATGCTTATGAAGATGATGAGAACGTGACAGCTCTTTTGGATAATGCTGAAAAAAATATTTTAAATGTTGTCAGAAGTCGTCAAACAAGCGAATTTGTATCGATTAAAGAAGTATTAAAAAACGCTCAAGAACATTTAGAGTTTTTATCACAAAATAGAAATGCTGTTACTGGTTTAACAACAGGATTTACGAAGTTAGATAACGTGACAGCAGGATTGCATGAAGGTGAATTAATAATCATTGCTGCAAGACCTGGTATGGGGAAAACAGCTTTTGCTCTTAATATTGCTACTAATGCTGCTTTTAAAACTAAGAAAGCTGTAGCGGTATTTAACTTAGAAATGCCGGCAGAACAACTTGCTAATAGAATGATTAGTGCTGTAGGTCAAATTGACTCCTTTAAATTACAAACGGGAATGCTAGAACATAACGATTGGAAAAGATATAATGAAGCGATTAGCCAACTAGCTGAAACAAATATTTATATTGAAGACAATGCCAGTATTACAGCATCCGAAATTAGAGCTAAATGTCGTCGTCTTGCTAGTAGTAAAGAAGGCTTAGGACTAGTTGTTATCGACTACTTACAGCTTGTTACATCAGGTGGCAGAAGACCAGAATCAAGACAACAAGAGGTATCCGAAATATCAAGGTCTTTAAAAACAATGGCAATGGAATTAAAAGTACCTGTTATAGCTCTTGCTCAATTATCAAGAAATGCCGAGAGAAGAGAAAGCAATCAACCAATGCTTGCTGACTTAAGAGAATCTGGCTCAATAGAACAAGATGCAGATATGGTATTATTTATTAATCGAAAAGATTATATGAAACCAAAAGAAGAAATAAATAAAGAAAAAAATGTTCCATGTGATATAATTATAGCTAAGCATCGTAAAGGTTCAACTGGGAAGTTTAAATTACTATTTGAACTTAATATGAGTAATTTTAGAAATTTCTTAGAAACAGATGCAGACAAGGATGAAGAGGAATAATTATGACTAAAGAAACTTTGAAAGTATATAGAACCAGTATTATCATTACAGTAGTTCTTTCAATAATAACAGCATTAATGTTTTTTGGTGACTTTAAATACGAAAAACCTGATACTGTTTATCAAATATATCTTGATGGGGAAAAGGTTGGACTTATTGACAATAGAGAAGAACTATATGACTTAATAAACGAAGAACAAATTGAAATAAAGAATAATTATAACGTTAATCAAGTTTATCCCCCTAATGGATTTAAAATTGAGGAATATACAACATATAATGCTCTTACAACAACGGTTGATAATGTTTATAACCAAATCAAAGAAGCAAAGAACTTTACGATAAAAGGATATACAATAACTATCAAAAGTAAAGAAGAAAATGTTGCTCCTAAATATATTTATGTTTTAGATAGAACTATTTTTGAAAGTGCTATTAAAAATTTTATTACAACATTTGTTGATGCAACTCAATATCAAAATTATTTAGATGGAACTCAACCAGAAATAGTCGATGTTGGTTCTATTATTAATAATATGTATTTTGATGAAACAATTACAATTAAAGAATCTTATATTAGTGTTTTAGAGAAAATTTATACAAATGTGGATGATTTAACTCATTATCTTTTATATGGCAATGAATCAGAAGTTAAAGATTATAAAGTAAAAAAAGGTGATACAATTGAGAGTATTGCTTATGATGCCAAGTTAAATGTACAAGAATTTTTGATTGCTAATCCTAGTATTAAAAGTGCTGATGCGATGTTAGCAGTAGGACAAAATGTGACAATTGAAATACCTTCGCCAGAAGTATCATTAATATATGAGTCCGAAGTAGTTGAAGACCAAGAAATGCCTTATGAAACAGAAACAAAATATGATTATTCTAAAAGTAATGGTTATCGCCATGTTGACCAAGAAGGTATTAATGGCATAACTCGTATTACAAAACAAATTCAAGTAAAAAATGGTGAAGAAAATTCTCAAGCTATTATTGATAAAGCTAAGAGTATTGAAATAAGACCTATGCAAAAAGAAATTGTAACTATAGGTAGAAAAGTTAATTCAAATTGGGGTACTTATATCCCTGTAACTGGTTCATGGGCATGGCCAACAAATTCGCCTTATGTTTTAACTAGTCCATTTGGATATCGTTGGGGAACTTTACATGAAGGTTTAGATATTTCAGGAACAGGAAGAGGGTCTCCTATTTATGCTATAGGTGACGGAGAAGTAATCGATGCAGGTCGTGGTGGAATGATGGGTAGAAACTCTGGAAATTGCATTGTTATAAAGCATTCTAATGGTTATTATTCTGCCTATGCCCATTTAAATTCTATTGAGGTTAAAGTTGGCGATATTGTAACGTCAAGACAAAGAATAGGCACAATGGGAGATTCTGGCTATGCTACAGGAGTTCATCTTCATTTAGCAGTTTATGTTGGTGTTCCTTATAATGGTGGACGTCCAATCGACCCAAAAAGGTTATGGAATTTAAAATGATGAAAGTTTGTGTTTTAGCTAGTGGATCAGAAGGAAATTGTACTTATATTGAAACAGATAGGCATAAAATATTAGTTGATTTAGGAACAACTGTTAAATATATTAAAAATAAATTAGAAGAAATAGATGTTAATATAATGGAGATTGATTATGTCCTTATTAGCCATGTTCATGATGACCACGTTAAAGCTTTAAAGACCTTTACTCATAAATATGATGCTACTATTTTAGTAACTAAAAAGATGTTAGATGAATTGCCTGTTTTAAGAGATTATGGAAATATAATAGTTTATGATGATGATATTTATTTAGATGGATTAAAAATTAATGTAATCAAAACTAGTCATGATGCCAGTGACTCTAGAAGTTTTGTCTTTACTAGTGGTGGTAAAAGTGTGGCATATATTACGGATACAGGATATTTGAATCAAAGATATTTTCGTATTCTTAGTAATTTAGATGTTTACTTATTTGAAAGCAATCACGATGTTGAACTACTTATGAATGGAGCTTATCCCGAATGGCTAAAGAAACGAATAGTTGGGGCTAGTGGGCATTTATCGAATAAAGATGCTTCTATTTACTTGGCTAAGTTAGTTGGAGGCAATACTAAGAAAATTATCTTAACGCATTTAAGCAAAAAGAATAATAGGGAAGAATTAGCTTTGGAAACAATTAATAGTGTCTTTTTAGAATACGGAGTTAAGTTTAAGAATATTACTTGTGCTAGACAAGATGAGAAAAGTGAGATTATTGTGTTATGATTAAGATTATTTGTGTTGGGAAAATAAAAGAAAAATATTTAAATGATTTAATTGATGACTATAGTAAAAGAATAAGTAAATATCATAAATTAGAAATAATAGAAGTAAAAGATGAAAGTACTTTAGATAAAGAAAGAGATAGTATAAAAAAACATATTGGAAGTAATGATTATGTTATTACTTTAGAAATTGAGGGAGTAAGTCTGTCTAGTATAGAACTTGCTAAAAAGCAAGATACTACTTTTAATTCTTATGGAACGATTACTTTTATTATAGGTAGTTCTTTAGGATTACATGATGATATTAAAGCATTAGCTAATTATCGTTTATCTTTTTCTAACCTAACTTTTCCTCATGGTCTATTTCGAGGAATATTGCTAGAACAAATATATCGTTCTTTTAAAATTATTAATAATGAAACATATCATAAATGATTATTTTTACAAAAGTGTGATAAATATATTTAAAACGTTTGCAAAAGTGTGATTCAATTTTATTAAATATAATTTAAAAAACTTCTATGATGCTATTTATTCTTTTCTTGTTTAAAACTTAACTATAGTTTATAATTTATAGTAAGAGGTATTAAAAATGAGTAAAAGTATTGAAAGACTTGGTCTAGGAACAATGCGAATGAATTTTGATAATCAAGAAGAGTCGATTAAAACAATTCATAAGGCATTAAAAAGTGGAATAAAAATGATTAATACAGGTGAATTCTATAATGCTGGAGCTACAGAATTAGTTCTTAGAGAAGCTTTAAAAGATATTCCAAGAGATGAATATGTTATTTCTTTAAAATATGGAGCATTACCTGATTTAAATGGAAAATATTATGGAGTAGATTCGGATATAAGAAATATTAGAGCTCATTTAAAATATTCTTTAACAAGACTAGGCTTAGATTATGTTGATATCTTTGAACCAGCTAGAATTGATGAGAATGCAAATATTGAGGATTTAATGAATGAGTTAGTTAAGTTAAAAGAAGAAGGTTATATAAAATATATTTCTTTATCTGAAATAAGTCCTGAAGTATTAAAGATTGCTAACAATATTCACCATATTGATTATATTGAAATGCGATATTCTTTAATTAATAGAGGTATTGAAGATGAGATGTTAAAAGTAGCTAAGGAATTAGGAATCCAAGTCATTGTCTATGGTTTAAATGCTAGTGGTAAGTTAGAAGAGTTAGTCCCTAAAAATATTTTAGATAAATTAAAAGAATTTGCTAAAAGTAGAAATATAACTCTGCCAGTTTTGTGTTATGCATGGGCTTTAAATAAGAATAAAGATATTATTTGTTTAACTGGTTGCACTAAAGAAACTCATTTAGATGAATTAATTAATGCTTTAAATATAGAATTATCTGAAGAAGATATAATAAATATTGAAGAGTGTCTTGAAGGAATAGACATTTATAATAAACAAATGTTAAAAAATAAAATTATTGATGGAAAATATGTATAGAGGTAGTGGTATTATGATAGGTAATGATTGGGATAACATATTAAAACTTATTTGGGAAAGTGAAGGATTTAAAAAGTTTTTGAATATTGTTAATAATGAATATAAGATTAAAACTATATTTCCTCCTAAAAATTATGTTTTTAATGCTTTAAAACTAACTCCTTATAGTAAAGTAAAAGTGGTTATTGTAGGTCAAGATCCATATCATGGAGTGGGGGAAGCCCATGGACTTTCTTTTTCTGTACAAGATGGAATTAAAATACCACCATCTTTAAAAAACATATATAAAGAATTAAATGATGATTTAGGAATACAAGCACCAAATAGTGGTAATTTGACTAAATGGGCAGAACAAGGAGTACTTCTTTTAAATGCTGTATTAACCGTCGAAAAAGATAAACCAGCTTCCCATAAAGATTTAGGCTGGGAGCGTCTTACTGACTATATTATTAAAGAAATTAACTTAAAAGAGGAACCTGTAGTCTTCATACTATGGGGTAAATTTGCTAAAGAAAAAAAGAAGTATATAACTAACCCTATTCACTATGTGATAGAATCAGCACACCCTTCTCCATTTTCAGCAAGTTATGGTTTCTTTGGAAGTAGACCTTTTTCTAAAACAAATGCTTTTCTAGAAAGTAGAGATATAGAACCAATTGATTGGAATTTAACTAAATAACACAATTTAATTCTCATATTGGAGAATATTTTTATTTTAGTATTTGATTTTTGAGAAAAAATAATAATAGTTAAGTGAACAAAACAAAGATTTTTATTTTATTAAAAAGTCCTACATTGCTGTAGGATTTAATTAATTTACTGTACAAGTCAAGCCATCTTCTTTAGATTCTTCTTTGACATATTTTTCAATATCTTCAAATGTTGCTGTTTTAGAAATGTCTTCACCATCTAAAATATTATCAATATCAGCTACCATATAAACTTCTACTTTATCGCCATCTTTTTTGATTTCACAGTTTTTTACTGTATCATCATCTTTAAAAGCGTCACAAGCAACTTTAGATTCTTCTGCTTGTTTTGAAATATAGTCTTCCGAAGCATTTTCAAATTTAACATATATGGAAGCAGTTACTTCAGTTAGTTCATTTTTCTTAGTATCATATTTGTATTCTGTTTTTTGCCCTTGAATTCCCATAATTGAGTTTCCATTTTCATCTTTTTCAATCTCTGATTTTTCAAGTTCATTTACACAACTTATTGTTTTGATTGTATTTTCTTGTTTTTCATCTTTTTTAGTTTCTTTATTTTCCTTATCGCCACAACCAGTTGTTAACAAAAGACAACTTACTAATAATAAACCTAAAACTCTTTTTCTCATAAAAACTCATCCTTTCTAAAATTATTATAGCACAAAAAAATAGTTAATTAAGACTATAATTTAAAGTCATCTAATATATCATCATGCATATCTTTACCATCAAAGAAAAGACGAATTTCGATGTTATGCATTTTAGCAATAATATTAATCGGAAATTTCCTTATTAAGTCATTTAATTTATTAGTATATTTATTATAAAAAGATTTAGCAGCTTCTAATTTTTCGGAAGTACTTTTTAAATCATTAATAATAGTTTTAAGTTCTTTAATATCTTTAAGTTCATCATAATCAAAGCGTACTTGTTTAATTAATTCAACATTTTCATTTAATTTTCTATCAAAATCAAAATTAGTAATAGCTACATCTTTAAAACTTCTTAAATCTTTGAAGATCTTCTTTTTATCTTTAATACTTTTTTCAATAATATTAGCTGCATTTATTGCTAAGTCATAACGTTTTCTTAATGTATCATCAATAATAGATTCAGCTTGATCGACCTTAGTAGTATAGTGTTGTAGTTGATTGTATAAAAGTACATATCCAATTGCTAAGCCACAAATAAATATTATTAAAATTAAAAGAGTATAGATTATTATCATAATTAAAACCTCAATTCTAAAATTATTATAGCACGTAACTAGTTAATTAGTAAATTAACTAGAATTTATTTTACGGTTTTAAATGTAATAATTTAAATTTAGAATAATAGCATACTTTAGATGAATTTCGATTTTCATTGTGCAAATAGCATAATTAGTTTACTTTTAAAGTTTATTATAATACAATGTAAAAAAGGTGATTATTATGGAAATTAAAACTATTGTTGTAGGAGATTTACAGACTAATTGTTACATACTTGAAAAAAATAACGAAGTATTAATTATTGACCCTGGAGCTGAAGCTAAAAAAATAATTAAAGAAGTTGGAGCTAAAAAAGTAGTAGGGTGTTTACTCACGCATTCCCATTTTGACCACATTGGAGCATTAGAAGAAATATGTACATATTACAATGTTAAAGAAAATGAATATAAAGGTAGTAATTTCTCTTATGAAGTAATAGAAACTAAAGGTCATACTGCTGACTCCGTAACTTACTATTTTAAAAAGGAAAAGATAATGTTTTGTGGCGATTTTATTTTCTATCATAGTATTGGTAGAACTGATTTAGGTGGAAGTGATAGTGATATGTTAGAAAGTCTTAAAAAAATATCTTTGTATGATGATGACATAGTCTTATATCCTGGACATGGTCCAAAAACTACATTAGAAGAAGAAAAAAAGCGTTTTAGTCTCTATTACTAAAACGTTTTTTCAGAATAAGCATGACTGTAATTGATTTTTTCATCAAAGTCAATAAAGTTTAGATAAATCATTAGAATTAAGTTCCAGTGTCCTGTAGTTGGGTCACTAATAATTAAATGGTCTCTTCCTGCTTCCTCGATAATCCCTGTAAATCTACTATCTCGCCAGTCATTTGAGTCAGGAAAACTTACATATGCAGTAACTTTTTTTCCTTTATTAAGTCTTAAGATATTTTCGATATAACTTTGTTCCATTGGCATGCTTTCGGCTTTATTTTGATAATAGTTATCTTCAAAACTAGTATCATTTGTTGCATTAGGAAAAGTTGGATTAGGATAATAACTTCCGTTCATTAATTTTCACCTCAATTAACTATATGCGAGTTTTAAAAAATATAGTATACTAATAATAGGTGAATAACATGGATTATAAAGATATTATTAAAATAGTAACAAAAAAGAATTTTTGGTTAAGACTTTTAATTTCATCTTTAGCTATCTTTTTACTTGCTCTAAATTATAATGTTTTTTTAGTGCATAATAATTTAGTTATTGGAGGTACTAGTGGACTTGCTATTATTCTTAACCATTTATTTAATGTTTCTATTTCTTTGATAATTTTAGTTTTTAATATAGCTTTAATAATTATTAGTTATATAACTTTAGGGCGTGTTCAGACAAGAAGAACTATTATTGGATCTTTGTTATATCCCTTGTTTGTTGAGCTTACACTACCTTTAGCAACCTATTTAATCCCTCATACTAATTTTGAAAATTTTTTATTAACTATCCTAGTAAGTGGTTTAATATATGGCTTCACGACAGGGATTATTTATAAAATGGGATATACGACAGGTGGAGCAGATATTATTATGCAAATAGTTAATAAATACTTTCATATTCCAACAGGTAAAGCTTCATTATTTGTCAATGGTATTATTGTAGGAATAGCTGGAATAATATTTGGTATTCCAAAAATGCTTTATGCTATAATTATTATTGTTATAAATACCATCTTAGTGGATAAAATTTTAATTGGCATATCAGATAGTAAAATGTTTTTTATTTATACAAAAAAAGAGAAAGAAGTAGCTGATTTTATAATTAATGAAATAAATGCTGGATATACAATTTTAACAACAGAGGGAGGATATTCTAAAACAAAGAGAAAAATGTTAATGTGTGTTGTTCCAACAAGAGATTATTTTCTATTTAAAGAATCTGTTTTAGAAATTGATAAGGATGCTTTCTTTGTTATAAGTGATTGTTACGAAGTAAAAGGCGGTGTTAAAAGAGATAACTTATTAGAATTTAATACTCTTGAAAAATAAATTTATGTAGTATAATATTTTTAATTTTATTTATGGGGGATTTTATATGCAAGAAAAAGTAATAGATAATTTAAATAGTTTGAGAGAGTTATTAGAAAATTTTTATGTAAAATATAACAAAAGTACGATTGAAATTGATAGTCTAAAATACATAATTGAAGAATTGCAATCGCTTGATTTCCAGAATATAATTGATGCTAATAGTGCAAACAATGTTGCGATAAAACTAAATGAAGTTACTAATGTTTTAAATAAAATATTAAAGAAATTAAAAGACATTTTATTTGAACATTATCCAGATTATCAAAATTATCCTAAATTAAAACAATATTTGGTAAATCGTGAGTACTATTCTAAAGATGATAGAGATAAAGCTTTTAGAGAGCAATTAAAACATAATGATTATGATATTTATTTAATTAATGGGTTAAATCTTGTGAATTTATTTCATAGAGAAAAGATAATTTCTTTTGCTACAAAAGATAAATTAGATGAATACATAGAAGAAAATAAAGAATTAGGACTTGAAGTTATAATAAAAACAAAAACTGATAATTTTGAAGAAGAATATAAAAATTATTATAATTATCTGCTTAAACATGGATATAACTATTCTATAAATGATGAATGTGACCCTTTTACTATCGCTTCGGAATTAGTTTCGGTATTTGAAGGACAAGTTCTTACTGAAGGATTTATGTTTTATTCAAAGAATTTTAAATATCCAAAAGATTTTAATAATGCAGAATACTTAGAAAAGTTCAAAGAATTTTTAGCTTTAAATAAAAATAAAAAATTTGTAAAAGATTATAGAGAAATGCAAGCATTAAAGAAAGAAATTCAATTAAATATTGATGAACTTTCTTATTTAGGGAAAAGATATACTAGTGTTTTAAATAAACTAAAAAATAATTATAGTAATAATTTTAGCAATGAGATTTTATTTCTAGATAAGTGTTATGCTGCTACTGAACCGAGATTTGGTTATGGAAATTATCTTCATTTTGATTATTATAAAGCATTAGATATGGATTCTTTAAGAAAATCCTTAAATGATAATTCTTTAGGAACCTGGAAAACAACTGAAGGAATAAAACACTCTTATGATAGGGATTATAAAAACTGTGTTTATTGTAGATATTTTAGTTGGACAACTTATGAAGATATTGAAAAAGGTAATAAAAAATTAGAAGAAGAATTGGACAGTATAAAGAATTCAAGTATAGAGGAAATAGAAGTATTAACTCAAGAAAAATATATAATTGAATCTAATAGCAATTTAGATTATGAAACATTATTAAATGAATATTATTCTAATTTTGGAATGAACTCTAAAGAATTTGTGGAAATGATTCAAAGAAAATATGCTTGCAATGTTACTTGTCCTAAGATAGAAAGTCAATCAACAAAACTTGTGGTGAGAAAAGCAGGGTAAAATAAATATAAATGTTATGTTAAGAGGTCAAATTTACCATTTATTTAGCCTCTTTTTTTTGGTATAATTACTTTATAGTAGGTGGTAAAATGAAGTTCATTGATATTGAACATTGCTATAAAATATATAAAAATGGAGTAACAGCTTTAGCAGATTTGACTTTAAAAATAGATAAAGGGGAATTTGTCTTTGTAATTGGTACAACAGGTAGTGGGAAATCAACTTTAATTAAGTTACTATATCGTGAGGAAAAACCAACAAAGGGACAAGTTTTTGTTGGTGGAATAAATGTTTCTAAATTAAGAAATGGAAATGTTTATAAACTACGAAAAAAGTTAGGGATTGTTTTTCAGGATTTTAAATTACTTCCTAAATTAACAGTCTATGAAAATGTTGCTTTTGGCTTAGAGAATCAAGGAATTAAATCGAAAGATATTAAACCAAAAGTACTTCTTGCTTTAGAACGAGTTGGATTAAAAGAAAAAATAAGAAGTTTTCCTAATCAATTATCAGGAGGGGAACAACAAAGAGTATGTATTGCAAGAGCTATAGTTGATGAACCTAAATTACTTATTTGCGATGAACCAACTGGAAATTTAGACCCAGCGACAAGTAAAGAAGTAATGAAAGTAATTGATTCAATAAATAAAAATATGGGAGCTACAATAATAATGGCTACTCATGATAGAGAAATTGTTAATACAATGAAGAAAAGAGTTATAACAATCGAAAATGGAGTTTTAACTCATGATGAAAAGAAAGGAAAGTATGTTGTAGATGAAGTTGTTCAGGATTCTAAGTAGAAATATAAATCATGCCTTTAAAAGTGTTTTTCGAAATTTAAGTTTAAGTTTAGCATCTATTGTATGTACAACAATTACTTTGATTTTAGTATCAATTGCGGTAATATTAACAGTTAATGTCAATAATTTTACTAAAGGGTTAGAAGAAGAATTGACAATATTAGTTTTAATGCAAAAAGGAACGACAGAGGAACAAGATAAGATTGCGAAAGATGAGATTAGCAAGATTGGAAATGTTGTAGGAGAAAATATTGTCTATAAAAGTAAGGAACAAGTTAGAATAGAAACAATGCAAAAGAGTAGTGATTTAAAAAGTATTATGGAGACATGGACTTCTGAAACAAATCCCTTGAAATCAGAATTTATTGTTCCCGTTAAAGATATAAGAGATATGAAAGATACTGCAGAGCAAATTAGAGGGATTGAAAATATTGAACTTGTTAATTATGGAGAAGATACAGTAACAAAATTAGTACCTATATTTGATGTTATTAAAAAAGCTTCTATTGTTATTATCGGCGCTTTAATTATTGTAACAGTATTCTTAATTTGTAACACAATTAAGTTAACAATTTTTGCTCGTAAGAATGAAATAGACATAATGCGACTTGTTGGAGTAAGTAATACAGTTATTAGATTACCATTTGTCTTTGAAGGTTTATTTTTAGGAATAGCTGGTTCAATTATTCCAATAGCCGCTACTATATATGGTTATATTTTAGCCTATGACAATTTAAATGGTTTCTTTGTTTCTAATATAATAAAATTAGTTTCTCCTTTACCTTTTGTTTTATATGGTTCACTATTATTATTAGCTATAGGTGTTACAGTTGGTATGTTAGGTAGTTATCGCTCTGTAAGGAGGTATTTGAAAATATGATGAAAAGATTAGGAAGATATACTTTATGTTTTTGTTTATTATTTAATCTTGTTGCACCTCTTTATGTTAAAGCTGATAGTAAGACTTTACGAGATTATAAAAATGAGTTGAATGCTTTACAAAGTCAACAAAGAGAGAATAAAAGGCTTTCTAACCAAGCTGCAAATGAGATAGATTATAAAAGAAATGCTATTAATGAAGCTAATAATACAATTGATGCTAATGAGAAAAGTGTTGAAGAATCAAAGCAAAAGATTGTTGAAAGTGAAGCATTAATTGTTAAGACAACAGAAGAATTACATGATGTTTTTAGTTATATGCAAAGTATTGATGAAGATAAAGTTTATTTAGAGTTTATTGTTCAATCTACAACGATGTCTGATTTTCTAGAAAGAGCAGCAATTATTGAGCAACTTTCTAGCTATCAAGATAGTGAGATTCATCGCTTAGAGCAACTAATTGCCGATAATAAGCAACTTCAAATTGACTTAAATAATCAAAATATTCAGTTAGAAAATTCTATTACACAATATGAAAAGAAAATTGAAGAATTACAGGCTTATATAAATTCATTAGCAAGCGTGGGATTAGATTATGATGAACAAATTAAAGCTCAAAAAGAGCTTATTAAAACTTATGAAGATGCTGGATGTCGTGATGATGATTCAATCGATTATTGTTATTATAGTAAGATTGTAAATGCTTCTAAATTTGTAAAACCCTTAGCTAAAGGAAGAATAACACAAGCTTATGGACATAATGGTCATTATGGTATGGATATAGGTGGAAATACACCTGGAACAGCTATGTTTGCTGCTGCTCCTGGTATTGTTGCAAGTGTTAGTACTCATAATCGTTGTGGTGGTAATATAGTTCATATCCATCATTATGTAAATGGAGTTGCATATACTTCTGAATATGCGCATATGCACGATATTTATGTTAAAGTTGGACAAACAGTAACAGCAGCAACGCAAATTGGTACCGTTGGAGGAGATTCATCGACTTGGTATTATGATAAATGTACAACAGGAACTCACCTACATTATACAATAGCTTTTGGACTTTATTTAGGGTCAGGAACTAATGGCTATAATGGGTATAGTACTTTCCAAAGTAAATCAACTCCTACTGGGGACCAAAAAGTAACAGGCATTAAAAATACAAAAGGATTTTCTTGGTCGTCTAGATATTAATGAAGATATATATTTTTGAAATGTAAAAACAAACTTTACAAAGGCCGATACTAAATTGTATTGGTTTTTTATTTTCCTTGAAAAGATAAATGTTATCATTATATAATAATTAACAAATATTTGATTGGAGGAATAAAGTGTTAATAGAAAAGTTTGAAATATATAAATTTAAAAATGTTTTTTATACAAAGGAAGAATTAGAAGAACTTGGATTTATTTATATGGAAAGTAGAGAAGATTATTTTAATCTAGATAGTGAAAAAAAGGGATATTATGAAATAATAGAGAAAAGTTATTTTTCTGAATCTACTCATTCATTAAAAGAAATTTTAGATTTAGATGATAGATTTATTAAAGATAAATTTTTCTTTGATTTAGGTAATAGTGGTTTAATATTGGAAGTAAAAAAATATTATGGAATTAGATTTAAAAAAGGTTTAAATAAAGAAGAACTCATTCAATTATTTGAAGATGAAAATGATTGTATTGCAGCATATAAAAAAATTGAGCAAGGAATTAATGAGAATTTTGAAGAGCTTACTGAAAAGGTACCGAATAGTTTTGTTGAAGATAGTAGAGAACTTATTCGTCAAAATGCCGAAAAAGAAACAAGACAGTTTATTTTAAGCCTTATAAATAAAGATACTAAAAATTATTGAACAAATATATTACATATTATATAATTTTTATGGAGGTTTTGAAATGAAAAAAGATAGTTGGGATTCTGAATTTCGAAAGAAAAGATTTTATGAAAATCAAAAGCGTAAATATTTAGAAAATAAGGAAGAAGATATTTCTCCAATTAATAGTATTTTAAAAAGTAGGAAAAAAACTAGTATTCCTCGTTCCATTGCCATAATGTTAGATTTAGATGGAACATGTGATAAAATAACAGATAAAGAAGCAGAAATATTTATGAAGCAAGTTGATTTACTAAGAAAGCAGTTTGGTAATGAAAATGAATCTGCTTATATATGTATTTCTACCCATAGTAATACCTCTACTCATATTAAAATGGTTTTTGATATTTTAAATAAATATTTCAATGATAATATTGGTTTTGGACCTTCATTTATTCGTGGTGGTGAGTATAGTTATAATTTTGATAAAGTTACTCCTATGGGATTTTTTTATAATTCTGATAAAATAAAAACTTTTACTGACCATTATTTAGCGTCTCCGTTAAATGTAGGTTGGTGTGCTATCATTGATGACTCTTTAAATGAGAGTGCTTATAAATCTTTTCAAGATAGTATACCTATGGTTGGTTTAAAACCTAGTGGTAGAAAAGAAGATATTTATAATAATTTTATGTATCGAACAACTGATACAGATAATTTTAGTGGTGTTATTGAATTAATGGATAAATATATCAAAGATATTAAAGGTATGACACTAGATGATATAGCTGAAGAACAAAGAAAAATGCCTAGACATTTATCAAGTTGGGAATTATATCAATTACTTATAAATTATCAATTCGAAGAAGTTATTAAGTATTTAAATTCTGGTATGGCTGATAGTGATGATTATAAGAATACTTATAAAACTATAATGGAATACCCTAAAAATATTTACGAGGAATATCGTTCTCTTATAATAAATTTGCTTTTAATAATTGAAAAGAGTAAATTAGTTGAAGAATATGTCAAAGATACAATAAAATTGATATTTAAAAATGACTAAATATCTTTTTTTAAAAGCAATTGACACGAACAAATATTTTATATTATAATTAAACAGGTGGAAGTTATGTTTAAAAAAATTTATGTGGAAATAACTAATGATTGTAATTTGACTTGTTCTTTTTGCCCAAGAAATAATCGGAAAAAAGAATATATAACTATTCCCAGATTTAAGAAATTACTAAAGAAATTAAAAGGTTATACTAATTATTTATATTTTCATATTATGGGAGAACCATTATTACATAAAGATATAAATGAACTAATTGATATTGCTAGTTGTGATTTTTATATAAATATTACAACTAATGGTTATTTAATTAAAAATATTGCGAATAATACTAATATAAGGCAGGTTAATATATCATTACATAGCTTTAATCAAAAATACGGAAAAAGTTTAGATGACTATTTAGATGATATATTTTGTGTTTGTGATAAATTAGTTATAAAAGGTTCTTACATTAATTATCGTTTATGGATAAACTTTGGGGATAAAGAAGAAGTTATTAACAAGTTAGAGAGTTATTATAAAGTAAGTATTAAAAATGAACATATTAAACTTAAAACTAATACTTATTTAGATTTTGATGAAACATTCACTTGGCCTAGTATTAGTAAAGAAAATAATGAAATAGGAACTTGTATGGGAACTAGAAGTCATATTGGAATCTTAGTTGATGGGACCGTAGTTCCTTGTTGTCTAGATAATAATGGGCAAATTAACTTAGGAAATATTTACAAAAATGAATTAAATGATATAATAAATAGCAATTTATTTAAAACTATAAATGAAGGTTTCTTAAAAAATAAAAAAGTACATGAATTATGTAAAAAATGTACATTCTATCGAGGTGAGAGGTAATGGATAAAATAATTATTAAAGGGGCAAGAGAAAATAATTTAAAGAATATTGATATTGAAATACCTAAAAATTCTTTAGTTGTTATGACAGGAGTATCAGGAAGTGGAAAAAGTAGTTTAGCTTTTGATACGATTTATGCCGAAGGACAACGAAGATATGTTGAGAGTTTATCGGCTTATGCAAGACAATTTCTAGGAGGGACTAGTAAACCAGATGTGGATTCAATAGAAGGTTTGAGTCCAAGTATTAGTATTGACCAAAAAAGTACTAATAATAATCCTCGAAGTACAGTTGGTACAATTACCGAAATTTATGATTATTTAAGACTTTTGTATGCGAGAATTGGTGTTCCTTATTGTCCTAATCATCACGAACCAATTAAAAGTCAAAGTATTGAAGAAATGACTAATAAAATATTAGACTTTGAAAGTGGTACAAAAATAGAAATCATGGCTCCAGTAGTTCGTTCGGAAAAAGGTAGTCATGTAGCTATTCTAGATGATTTAAGAGTTAAAGGTTATGCAAGAGTAAGAGTGAATGGCAAAGTCTATGATTTATCAGATGATATAAAATTAGAAAAAAATAAAAAAGATACAATAGAAGTAATAGTTGATAGAATAGTTGTTAAAAGTGAAGCAAGAACTAGAATATTTGAAGCTATTGAAACTAGTACAAAGTTAGCTGATGGTATGGTTTTATTTAACATAATTGGTGGCGAAGAACTTTTAATGAGTGAAAACTATGCTTGTGTCCATTGTAATTATTCGATTCCAAAACTTGAAACAAGAATGTTTTCTTTTAACTCCCCATTTGGGGCATGTCCTGAATGTAATGGGTTAGGAATGAAAATGAAAATTAATGAGGAATTATTAATTCCTGACAAAAATAAAAGTATTCGAGATGGAGGAATTGTTGTTTTAAAAGAAGACCAAAATACGACTTTTACCGAAGTTGAAACTGTGGCTAGTTATTATGATATTGATTTAGATACACCAATAAAGAATATTTCTAAAGAAAAAATGGATATTATTCTTTATGGTTCTCCCGATATTATGGAATTTAAATATTACTCTAAAAATGGTAATTTTAGAACAAAGAAAGATTATTATGAAGGTGTTATAAACAACTTAGAAAGAAGACAATTAGAAACTAATTCGGGATGGATTAGAGAATGGATAGAAACTTTTATGGTTGAGACTGAGTGTCCTTTATGTCATGGAACAAGACTTAAAAAAGATGTTTTAAATGTTTATATTAATAAGAAAAATATTTATGATATGACATCTTTAAGTATTGCTGAATTATATAAGTTTATGAAAAATTTAAAATTAAGTGAAGAACATAAACAAATTAGTGAACTTTTAGTTAAAGAAATATGTAATCGATTAGAGTTTTTGAATAATGTTGGTCTTGGGTACATTACATTAGAACGTAGTGCAGGAACTTTATCTGGTGGCGAAGCTCAAAGAATAAGACTTGCTACGCAAATAGGAAGTAAATTAAGTGGTGTTTTATATGTTTTAGATGAACCAAGTATTGGACTACATCAAAGAGATAATGAAAAGTTAATTACTTCAATGAAAGAAATGCGTGATTTAGGTAATACTTTAATTGTTGTTGAACATGATACTGATACGATGCTAGCGGCCGATTTCTTAGTCGATATTGGACCAGGTGCTGGAACAGAAGGCGGAAGACTAATAGCTTGTGGAACACCAAAAGAAGTTATGGCAAATAAAAATTCTTTAACAGGAAGATATTTAACTGGAGTTGAAAAAATTGATGTTCCTAAGAAAAGAAGAAAAGGGAATGGTAAATTTTTAGAAATTAAAGGAGCTAAAGAACATAATTTAAAAAATATTTCTGTAAAATTTCCATTAGGAGTTTTTACTTGTGTCACAGGAGTATCAGGAAGTGGTAAATCGACTTTAGTCAATGATATTTTATATAATGCTTTAACTAAAAAAGTTTATAAATCAAAAACTATTGTGGGAGATTGTAAAGAAATTAAAGGAATGGATAATATTGATAAAATAGTTCATATTACTCAAGACCCAATAGGTCGAACTCCAAGAAGTAATCCTGCTACTTATGTTGGAGTGTTTGATGATATTCGTGATGTTTTTGCTAATATGAAAGAATCCAAAATGCGCGGTTATGGTAAAAATAGATTTTCTTTTAACGTAAAAGGTGGTAGATGTGAAGCTTGTTTTGGGGATGGAGTTAAGAAAATTGAAATGAATTTCTTACCTGACGTTTATGTTCCTTGTGAAGTATGTCATGGAACAAGATATAATAAAGAGACTTTAGATGTTAAATTTAAAGATAAAAGCATTTATGACGTTTTAAAAATGCGAGTACAAGAAGCTTTAGAATTTTTTGATAGCATTCCAAAAGTAAGAAATAAATTACAAGTTATGCAAGATGTAGGACTTTCTTATATTGAACTTGGACAGAGTGCCCCAACACTTTCAGGTGGAGAGGCAGGACGAGTAAAACTCGCAAAAGAATTACAAAAGAAAGCTACAGGGAAAAGTGTTTTTATCTTAGATGAACCTACAACTGGATTACACTCTGATGATATAAAAAAATTGTTAATAATTTTACAAAGAATTGTTGATAATGGTGATACCGTAATTGTTATAGAACATAATCTAGATGTTATCAAAGTTGCGGATTATATCATTGATTTGGGACCTGAAGGCGGAAATGATGGCGGTACTATTATAGCAAAAGGCACTCCAGAAGAAATTTGTAAAGTAAAAGAGTCATATACAGGGCAATTTTTAAAAAAGATATTGAAATAATAAAAAAGTTTGCGAGGAAAAATGCAAACTTTTTTGTTAAGTGAATATGACGTGTATCTTAGTACAACTATAAATTTTTCTTGGAATCTAATATTTAATTAAGCAAATTGTGTATCAAATGTTATTTTTATGAGTTTTGAAAATAAATTGTCATAAATTCATGATTAAAAATTTGCTATTTTTTAAAACATTGTGCCTTATAATATTTATAAAAAAAATTGTAATATAAAGATTTTTAAAAGAATTTCTTTCCAATTAACTTGAAAAATGATAAACTTAAAACATAGAAATATGAGGAGATATTATGAACCCAGTTTTATTTAATATAGGAAATTTTGAGATAAGATGGTATTCTGTTTTAATATTATTAGCCATTATAATTGGTATTAAACTAGCCCAAAGAGAAGCACTAAAATTTAGCCTTCCTAATGATTTTGTTTTCAATTTAGCTTTTTGGACAATAATATTTTCCCTTATTGGAGCTCGGGCTTATTATGTTATATTTAATTTTTCTAGTTATCAAAATGATATATTATCGATTTTTAAAGTTTGGGAAGGTGGACTTGCAATACATGGTGGAATAATTGCAGGTTTTATTACTGTATATATTTATTGTAAAAGATACGGAGTACGTATACTTAAAATGACAGATATTATTGTTGTCTCTTTAATTCTTGGGCAAGCTATTGGAAGATGGGGTAACTTCTTTAATGGGGAAGCTCATGGTGTTGCAACTAACTTAGCTTCCTTAAAAGAAATATGGATTTTACCTAATTTTGTTATAAATGGAATGCAAATAGATGGTATTTATTATCAACCAACATTTTTTTATGAATCATTATGGTGTTTACTCGGCTTTATAGTTCTTATAATTATTAGAAAATTCAAATATATTAAAACGGGACAAATAACAGGTGTTTATTTAATATGGTATAGTGTCGGAAGATTTTTCATAGAAATTAGTAGAACAGATTCTTTAATGTTTGGTGGTTTTAAAGTGGCTCAAGTTATTTCTGTTATTTTAATTTTTATTGGTCTTGCTTTGATATTAAGTCAAACGAGAAAAGGACATTTTGAGGATTTATATAATGAAGTAGATGATAAAGGGATAAGGTGGTAATCATGAAATACGATTTGATAATTGTTGGTATGGGACCTGCTGGAATAACAGCGGCAATTTATGCAAAAAGAAGTGGTTTAAACGTTTTATGTCTTGAAAAAAGTATGCCAGGGGGTCTTTTAAACTATATTGATAATGTGGATAACTTTCCTGGAGAAACAAATATTAGTGGCTCTGATTTAGCTTTCAAAATGTTTGAGCAATTAAAGAGTTTAGAAGTTGACTATAAAACAAAAACTGTTGAAAGAATAATTATCGAAAATGATTTAAAAAAAGTTATAATTTCGGATGATGAATATTACTATACAAAAACAGTGATTATTGCAACTGGAAGAAGTCCTAAAAAACTAGGGCTTGAAAATGAAAAAGAGTTGTATGGTAAAGGTATAAGTACTTGTGCTATTTGTGATGGTGCTTTGTATAAAGATAAAGTTGTGGCTGTTGTAGGAGGCGGCAATAGTGCTATAAGTGAAGCAATTTATTTAAGTAATATTTGTGAAAAAGTATATATTATTCATCGAAGAGATGCCTTAAGAGCAGATGATAAACTTGTTAAGTGTTTAGATAAAAAGAATAACATTGAAATTATTTATAATAGTAATATAACGGCAATAGATAAAGAAAATGACAGAATAAAAAGTATAACTATCAATGATAAAAATAAAATAGATATAGCTTGTTTATTTACTTATATTGGATTTGTTCCAATGACTTCATTTGTTAATACTTTAAATATTTTAGATGAAAATGGCTATATTTTAGTAGATTGTAATAATGAAACCAATATTAAAGGTATTTTTGCAGTAGGAGATATTGTTAAAAAAGATATTTATCAAATTATTACATCTTGTGGAGAAGGCGCTATTGCTGCTATAAATGCTAGTAAATATATTGAAGGTGAGTAAAATCACTTTTTTGTTTGCTAAAGTTATTTATTATTCAAGTAATCTATTGCAGGTTTACTTCTCATAAAGAAAGCAATACTTAATTTTTGACAATATTCATCTATTTCTTTAATAGTACTTTTAGGTTCATAATACAACCATTTTATATCGTTGTTATCAAAATCCATTTTATGACTTTTAAAATCATTTTTGTTAATTATTTATCTTTACATATATTTTTAAGCATTTCTTTGGTAGTATATCAACCTTCTCCTAGAACTACTTTTATATAATCTTTACAACAATCGATAAGTTCTTTATATTCTTTAAGTTCTATAATTGGAAGAAAAGGTCGCATAGCTAAAATCGTTTCAATTCCATTTTCATATAGATTTTTAATACACACAATTCTTTCTAATGGGGAAGGCGTGTTTTTTGATTCAATTTGGGAGTAAGTATTAATCGAGAAATAGAAATACAGGCATATAAATTTCTATTTTTTTGTTTAAATTTTTCATTAATTTCTTTTAGTTTCGTCAAATCTTTGTTATTAAAAATTGTTCTAGTAGTAAATAAAACATCAACATCTATATTAATTAATATTTTTTCTAAAAGTTTAATTGCTCTTTGTGTTCTAGGAGGAGCAAAACTATCTGTATCACCACTTATATATACAATTTCATAATATTGCCTACTTTTCATTAAAAAGTCTAGTATTTCTTCATCAGTTAGAGCATTATAACTATTAAAACCATTATTAACATAACAAAATTTACATTTAAAAGGACAATATTGTAATTTATTAAGTGGCCCTAATGAAATCATAGCTCTATTATTTCCTATATAAAAACTCATATTTCTTTCTCGTTTCAAATATTTTAACACATATAATATATTTAGTATACGCTTTGTTACATTTGAAATTCATTGACAAGTGATAGAAAAGATTGTAGGATGTAAAAGCAATTGAGTGGTGATATTATGAAAAATAACAATTCTTCTAATAATAATTTAATTTCTAAGTATTTTATAATAAAGAACCAATTAAAACTCCAAAAGTTTATTATTTCGAAACTTTCTAAAGATTTAAATAATTTTCAAATAGCAGAAAGAGAATTAACAACTCAAATTCAAGCATTAGAAAGTCAAAAAGAACAACTAAAAGAAATGAAAAAAGAAAAAATAATAACAATGTTAATTATGATGGCTACAAGTGTAATTACTTTATTGATTATGGGAAATCTTACAGTTTTTACATTTATTGCTAATTTGTTAATTGCTTTTGCAATAAAGGCTAAGATTTTTAATAAAGGTGATAAAATAAGTTTTCCTGATAATTTAGATGAAGATTTAAAAAATACAGATTTAGCATTGCAATATATTGAAAAAATGGTTGCGAAATTAACCCAAGTTATTGCAATAGAAAACGAAAAATTACAAAAAATAGAAAATAATAAACATAATAAAGAAACTTTACTGAAAGAAATTGTTGTAAGTGAAGATAATAATTACGATAAAACTTTAGAACAAATTCAAAAAGAAATTTGGGATAGTACTTTTGAAGAGATAATTAATGAATATGACAACAATCAAAGTTTAACTATAAGTATAAATAAAAAATAAGGATTAAGTACTTAAATTTGAGTACTTTTTTCATTCTCAAAAAAATTGTCAAAAACTGCAAAAAAATGCTTGCATTTCATATAATTTAATGGTAACATTAATCTTGTATGACTGCATAGATGTGTGAGGTTGCTGATACACTAGGAGATGTTGTTAAATACTTTTCCTAAATCAGGTAATTCATTACGGAGCGAGTCTATACTAGATATAGGCGAAAGGAGGACATTGTTAATGTCAAGTAACAAAGTTCGTATCAATCTTAAAGCATATGACCATCGTGTTTTAGACCAAGCATGTGCTAAGATTGTCGAAACTATCAAAAGAACAGGTGGCGAAGTTTCTGGACCAGTACCACTTCCAACAGAAGTTGAGAAAGTTACAGTACTAAGAGCTGTTCACAAATACAAGGATTCAAGAGAACAATTTGAAATGAGAACTCATAAAAGACTAATTGTTATTACAAATCCTAGTAAAGAAACTGTTGATGCATTAACTCGTTTGGATTTACCAAGTGGTGTTGATATCAAAATTAAATAATAAATAATTGGAGGTAAGAAAATGAAAGGAATCTTAGGACGCAAAGTTGGAATGACTCAGGTGTTTACAAAAGATGGAAAATTAATTCCAGTTACAGTAGTATCTGTAAGTCCCAACATTGTTACACAAATAAGAACAGAAGAAACAGATGGCTATAGTGCTATCCAACTAGCGACTGTTGACAAAAAAGAAAAAAATGCTAGTAAAGCTAGTATCGGTCATGCTAAAAAAGCTGGTACAACTCCTAAGCGCTTCTTAAAAGAAATTAGAAACTTTGAAGGAACTTATAATTTAGGAGATACTGTGGGTGTTGATATATTTACAGCAGGTGAATATGTTGATGTCACTGGAACAAATAAAGGAAAAGGATTTCAAGGTGTTATCAAAAGACATGGTCAAAAAAGCGGACCATCAGGACATGGCTCAAGATATCATAGAAGACCAGGTTCAATGGGAACAATGCGACCAATGCGTGTTATGCCTGGTAAGAAATTACCTGGACATATGGGTAATGTCACAACAACTATTCAAAATCTTGAAATTATCGAAGTAAACACTACTGAAAATTATATTTTAGTAAGTGGAAATATTCCAGGAGCAAAAGGAGCTTTAGTTTTAATCAAATCAGCTGTTAAAAAAGATAAAGCTAATACTCCAAAAGAATTAATGTCTTATGCTTCTGAAACTGTAGTTGATGAAGTAGTAGAAGAAGTTGCTACTGAAACTGAAAATACTGAAGAAGTTACTGAAGAAGTAGTTGAAGAAACAAAAGAAGAAGTCGTTGAAACTACTGAAACAGAAGAAGCTAAAGAAGAAACTACAGAAAATGATAACCAAGGAGAAAGCGCTTAAAGACGCTAGGAAGGTGAATCAAAGATGGCAAAGATTAAATTAATAAATACTAAAGGTGAACAATTAAAAGACATAACACTTGCTGATAGTGTTTGGAAAATCGAAGTAAACGATATTGTTCTAAAAAAAGCAATCGACTTACAACTTGCTGCTTTAAGACAAGGAACTGCTAAAACAAAGACTCGTTCTGAAGTATCTGGTGGTGGCAGAAAACCTTGGAAGCAAAAAGGAACAGGTCGTGCACGTCAAGGTTCAACAAGAGCTACACAATGGCGTGGTGGTGGAATCTCAGGTGGTGTAACTCCAAGAGACTACACATTCAAAATGAATAAAAAAGAAAGAGTACTAGCTTTAAAATCAGCTTTAACTCATAAATATACTGATAAAGAATTAGTTGTAATTGATAATGTTACACTAAAGACTTTAAAAACAAAAGAAGTTAAAGAAATATTAAAGACATTAAATCTTGATGGCAAAGTATTATTTGTTACCAAAGATGATAATGAAAACTTATATATGGCTACTAGAAACTTAGGATATGCATATTCTATCATGGCAGATGAAATCAACTGCTTAGATATAGTAAATAGCGATATTCTAGTAGTAGAAGAAGCTGCTCTATCTGTGATTGAGGAGGCACTTAAATAATGAAAGATTATACTGATATTATTATCGCTCCAGTAATTACTGAAAAATCAGCAACTGTTTCTGAAAATAATGTATATACATTCAAAGTAGCAAAAAGTGCTAATAAAATTCAAATCAAAAAAGCTATTGAAGCAGCATTTAAAGTAACTGTTACGAAAGTAAATACATTAAATACTAAAGCAAAGAAAAAAAGAGTTGGAAGATATACTGGAATGACAAAAACTTATAAGAAAGCAATTGTTACTGTTAAAGACGGTGACAAAATCGAATTTTAGAAGGAGTGGAAAAAATGCCAATAAAGAAATATAAACCAACGACTAATGGTCGTCGTGGTATGAGTACTTTAGCTAACACAGAACTTACAACTTCTACTCCAGAAAAATCTCTACTTGTTTCAAAAAACAAAACAGGTGGAAGAAACAATCAAGGTAGAATGACGGTTCAACACATTGGTGGTGGAGCTAAACAAAAATACAGAATGATTGATTTTAAAAGAAACAAAATTGGTGTTCCTGGTCGTGTTGCATCAGTTGAATATGACCCAAATAGAAATGCTAATATTTGTTTAATAGTTTATAAAGATGGAGAAAAAAGATATATTATTGCTCCAAAAGATATTGAAGTAGGAAGTATTATTGAAAATGGTGTTAATGCCGATATCAAAGTAGGTAATGCCCTACCTTTAGAAAATATTCCTGTTGGTACAGTAGTTCATTGTATCGAACTAAAACCTGGTAAAGGAGCAGAAATTTGTCGTAGTGCAGGAACTAGTGCTCAAATACTAGGAAGAGAAGGCAAATATGTTATGCTAAGACTTCAATCTGGTGAAACAAGAAAAGTTTTAGGAACATGTATGGCAACTATCGGAGTAGTTGGAAATGAAGACTATGAACTAGTAAACTTAGGAAAAGCTGGAAGAAAAAGACATATGGGAATTCGTCCTACAAATCGTGGTTCTGTTATGAACCCTAATGACCATCCACATGGTGGTGGTGAAGGTCGTGCACCTATCGGACGTAAAGGGCCAGTTACTCCTTGGGGTAAACCAGCACTTGGATATAAAACTCGTAATAATAAGAAAGCGTCTAGTAAGCTAATTGTTAGCCGTAAGAAAAAGAAATAGGAGGAAAGAAAGATGGCAAGAAGTTTGAAAAAAGGACCTTATGTATTCGATAGATTACTTAGTAAGGTTCAAGAATTAAATAAAAACAATAAAAAAGAAGTTATCAAGACTTGGTCTCGTCGTTCAACTATCTATCCTGATTTCATCGGACATACATTTGCAGTACATAATGGTAAAGAATTTATTCCTGTTTATGTTACTGAAGATATGGTTGGACATAAGCTTGGAGAATTTGCGATGACTCGTAAATTCGGCGGACATGCTGGACAAAAGTAGGAGGGAAATAAGTAATGGAAGCATATGCAATACATAAAGGTGCAATGATAGCTCCAAGAAAAGCAAGAATGACACTTGACCTTATAAGAGGAAAAGATGTAGCTACTGCCGAAGCTATCTTAAAAAACACAAATACTAAAGCAAGTAGATTAATCGAAAAAGTATTAAAATCTGCTATCGCTAATGCTGTTAATAATAATGGTGCTAATGAATCTGAACTATTTATCTCTTCTTGCTATATTAATCCAGGACAAGTTCTAAAGAGAATCAAATTTGGAAGTAGAACAAAAGTTGATAGAAGAGATAAAAGAACAAGTCATATTACTATTAAAGTAAGTGATGATAAGGAGGCTAAATAATATGGGACAAAAAGTTAATCCAATCGGCCTAAGAATCGGAGTAAATAAAGACTGGGATTCTAAATGGTTTGCATCTAAAAAAGATTTCGGTGATTTATTAAACAAAGATGTTAAAATCCGTGAATATATCGCTCGTGAATTAAAAGATGCTGCTGTTGCATCAGTTATTATTGAAAGAAACCCAAAAAGAACAGAAGTTAAAATCAACTCTGCTAAACCAGGTATTATCATCGGTAAAGGTGGAGAAGATATTGAAAAATTAAAGAAAGCCTTAAAAAAGTTAGTAGACGAAGATATCTATGTATCAATAGTTGAAGTTAAAAATCCTGATTTAAATGCCCAACTAGTTGCTGACCAAATAGCTTCACAAATCGAAGCCAGAGCTCCATTTAGAAGTGCTCAAAAACGTGCAATTAGAAATACAATGAAAGCAGGAGCTAAAGGAATTAAAACTTCAGTTTCAGGTCGTTTAGCTGGAGCTGAAATGGCAAGAACTGAAGGTTATACTGAAGGTACAGTTCCTCTACATACTTTAAGAGCTAATATCGATTATGCTATAAGTGAAGCTAATACAACTTATGGTAAGATTGGTGTCAAAGTATGGATTTACAAAGGAGAAATCCTTCCTACTAAGGCAAGGAAAGGAGTTACAAAAGATGTTAATTCCAAAGAGAACTAAATATCGTAAACCACATCGTATCTCATATGACGGACACGCAAGAGGTAATCTAGAATTACAATTTGGTGAATATGGTTTACAAGCTAAAGAAGGAGCATGGATAAGTGCTCGTCAAATAGAAGCTGCTCGTATAGCAATGACTCGTTATATGAAACGTGGTGGAAAAGTATGGATAAATATTTTCCCACACATGGCTCGTACTAAAAAACCTTTAGAACAAAGACAAGGTACAGGAAAAGGTAACGTAGAAGAATGGGTAGCAGTAGTAAAAACTGGTAAAATCATGTTTGAAGTTGGGGGCGTTTCTGAAGAAATTGCAAGAGAAGCCCTAAGACTTGCTAGTCATAAACTACCTATTAAAACAAAATTTGTTAAAAGAGAAGTAAAGGGTGGTGAATCAAATGAAGGTTAATGAAAAGTTGGCTGATTTAAGAAAACTTACAGATGAAGAATTAGAAACAAAAATCAAAGAATCTAAAGAAGAATTGTTTAGTCTAAGATTAAAACAATCAACAGGAACTTTAGAAAAACCTAACAGGATTCACGAGCTTAAGAAAGATATCGCTAGAATGAAAACTATTCTAAGTGAAAGAAAAATTGGAGGCGAAAAATAATGGCAGAAACTAAAAGACAAGAATTAATTGGTAAAGTTGTTAGTGCTAAATGCGATAAAACTATTACTGTTTTAGTTGAAACTTATAAAAAGCATCCACTATATGGAAAAAGAGTTAAATACTCAAAGAAATATGTAGCTCATGATGAACAAAACAAAGCTAAAGAAGGAGATACAGTTAAAATAGTAGCAACTAGACCATTATCTAAAACTAAAAGATATGAACTAGTTGAAGTACTTATTGAAGCTGTTATCCTATAGGAGGTACTTATTATGTTAATGCAAGAATCAAGACTTAAAGTTGCTGACAACTCTGGAGCTAGAGAAATCCTTGTAATTAGGGTAATGGGTGGCTCTAAAGTAAGATATGGAAATATCGGAGATATAGTAGTAGGAACAGTAAAAAAAGCTATTCCAAATAGTAATATTAAAAAAGGTAAAGTAGTTAAAGCTGTTATAGTAAGAACAGTTCAAGGTGTACGACGTGCAGATGGCTCATATATCAAATTTGATGACAATGCTTGTGTCTTAATCAAAGATGATAAGAGTCCAGTAGGAACAAGAGTTTTAGGACCAGTTGCTCGTGAGTTAAGAGATAAAGACTTCATGAAGATTGTATCTCTTGCACCAGAAGTATTATAAGGAGGCCAATTATATGAAAATTAAAGTTGGAGATAATGTTAAAATAATTGCTGGTAAAGATAAGGGCAAAGAGGGAAAAGTAATCAAAACTCTTAAAACAAAAGACAAAGTTATTGTCGAAGGCATTAACATTGTTAAAAAGCACATTAAACCCGGAAGAACTACTGAAACAGGTGGAATTCTAGATATGGAAGCTCCTATCCATGTTTCAAATGTTAAAAAAATAGAAAAAACTACAAAACCTAAAAAAGAAGTAAAAGAAGAAAAAGTTGTAAAAACTGAAAAGAAAACTACTGCTAAAAAAGAAACTAAAAAGAAAGCTAGCAAATAGGTGATGATATGAGTAATTTTAAAGAATTATATAATGACAAAATAGTTGCTGAGTTAACAAAAGAATTTAACTATACATCAAGAATGCAAGTGCCAAAATTAGAAAAAATAGTTATTAACATGGGTGTAGGAGAAGGTTCACAAGATTCAAAGTGGATTGAAGCAGCAGCTCATGATCTTGAGTTAATCGCAATGCAAAAACCAGTTGTAACAAAAGCTCGTAAATCTATAGCTGGTTTCAAAATAAGAGAAGGACAACCAATTGGTGTTAAAGTAACACTTCGTGGTGAAAATATGTATAACTTCATGGAAAAATTAGTTAAAATTGCCCTACCTCGTGTAAGAGATTTTAGAGGAATATCTAAAACAGCATTTGATGGTAAAGGAAATTATACTTTAGGAATTAAAGAACAACTAATTTTCTCAGAAATTAACTATGATGATGTAGCAAAAGTAAGAGGTATGGATATCATATTTGTTACAACTGCTAAAACTAACGAAGAAGCATTAAAACTATTAAGTGCATTTGGTATGCCTTTTAGAAAGTAGAAAGAGGAGGAAAATATTTATGGCAAAAACAAGTATGATTGTAAAATCAAAAAGAGCTCCAAAATTCAAATCTAGAGCTTATACTCGTTGCGAAAGATGTGGACGTCCTCATGGCGTACTTCGCAAATATAAACTATGCCGTATTTGCTTTAGAGAATTAGCAAATGAAGGTAAAATACCTGGCGTAAAGAAATCTAGTTGGTAGGAAAGGAGGAATTTAATTATGGTAAATGATAGAATTGCTGATATGCTTACAAGAATTCGTAATGCAAATCAAATGAAATATGAAACAGTTGTTGTTTTAGGGTCAAAAATGACTTTAGGAATTGCTGAAATTCTTAAAAGAGAAGGATTTATCACTGACTTTCAGTACGATAAAGATATTAAAGGAGATAAATTAACTATAACTCTAAAATATGGCGAGAAGAAAGAAAGAGTAATCACTGGACTTAAAAGAATTAGTAAATCAGGATTACGTGTTTATGCTAAAAGTAATGAAATTCCTCGTGTTCTAAATGGACTAGGAATTGCAATTATTTCAACTTCAAAAGGATTAATGACTGACAAAGAAGCCCGTGAGGCTAGTCTAGGAGGAGAAGTACTTGCCTATATTTGGTAAGGAAAATTAACTATGAGTAGAATAGGAAAAAGAGAGCTTGTAATACCTAGTGGAGTTACTGTTGAAATAACTGATAACTTAGTTAAAGTAAAAGGACCTAAAGCGGAATTACAAGAAAGTTATAATTCATTAATCGAAGTTAAAGAAGTTGAAGGAAAAATAATTACTAACAGAAAAAATGAAACAAAACAAGCTAAACAATTACATGGAACTACTAATGCTTTAATTAACAATATGTTGATTGGTGTAACGGAAGGGTATAGTAAAAGCTTAGAAGCAGTTGGTGTAGGATATCGTTTCAACGTTGCAGGAAATAAAATTTCTGTTAATGCGGGTTATTCTCACCCAATTGAAGTAGTTGTTCCATCTGACATGAAGGTAGAACAAGTAAGTAATACGGAGATTACTATTTCAGGAAGTAGTAAGCAAAGAGTATCTGAACTTGCGGCGAATATTCGTAAAATAAGAGAACCAGAACCATATAAAGGTAAAGGTATTCGTTATAAAGATGAATATGTACGTCGTAAAGAAGGTAAGAAAGCAGCTTAATAAGGTAAGGAGTCGAAATTATGATAAAAAAAGAATCAAGAAATGTTGTACGTAAAAGAAGACATGACAGAGTTCGTGCTAAAATAAGCGGAACAAAAGAATGTCCAAGATTAAATGTTTTTAGGTCTAATAATGAAATTTTTGCTCAAATCATTGATGATACTAATGGTACTACCTTAGTAAGCTCTTCATCAGTAGAACTAAAAATAAAAAATGGAAGTAATATCGAAGGTGCAAGCCTTGTAGGAAAAGATATTGCTGAGAAAGCTAAAAATAAAAAAATAAAAACTGTCGTTTTTGATAGAGGTGGATACCTTTACCATGGTCGTGTTAAAGCTTTAGCTGAAGCTGCACGCGAAAATGGACTAGAATTCTAAAAGGAGGTAAAAATATGCCAAAACAAGATATGGACTCTAAAAAGAATCTGCTTGAAGAAACAGTTGTATCAATTGGTCGTGTTACAAAAGTAACAAAAGGTGGTCGTCACTTTAGATTTTCGGCTACTGTTGTCGTTGGAAATAGAAAAGGATTAGTTGGTATTGGTACTGGTAAATCAAATGAAGTACCAGAAGCTATTAAAAAAGCTATTCAAGCAGCTAATAAAAATGTAACAAAAGTTGCCTTAATCGATGGAAGAACAATTCCGCATGAAGCTACTGGTAAAGTTGGTCGTGCTTCAGTTTTAATAAAACCTGCTAAAGAAGGTACAGGAATTATTGCTGGAGGTGCAGCAAGAGCTGTTCTAGAACTTGCCGGAGTTAAAGATATCGTTTCCAAATCACTTGGAGCAAATACAAAAATCAATGTTGCAAAAGCTACTTTAGAAGCTTTAAAAATGCAAAAAACACCAGCGAAAGTTGCTGCACTTCGTGGTAAGAAAGTTGAGGAGTTATAAGATGAAATTAAACGAATTAGCACGTTCACCCGAAGCGAAAGTAAGAAAAAGAGTAGGACGTGGCCCAGGTTCAGGCATGGGTAAAACATCTACTCGTGGTGAAAACGGACAAAAATCTCGTAGTGGTGTTAGTATCAAACCTTGGTTCCAAGGTGGACAATCACCATTATATAGAAGAATCCCTAAAAGAGGATTTAACAATGCTCGTTTTGAAACAAAATATGCAACTATTAATTTAAGTGATTTGAATAAATACTTTCAAGATGGAGATGTAGTTACTCCAGAAGTATTGAAAGAAAGAGGAATTGTTAAAAAGCAACTTAATGGTATCAAAGTCCTAGGTAATGGTGAACTTGAAAGAAAGCTAACTGTAAAAGCAACTCGTTTCTCAAGTACCGCTGTAACAAAAATTGAAAGAGCTGGCGGCAAGACAGAGGTGATTTAGATGTTTTCTAAAATAAAACAACTAATGTCTCCGACTAATAAAGACTTAAGGAAAAGAATTTATTTTACACTATTCTGCTTAGCAATATTTAGCTTTGGAACGAATATAACTGTTCCTTGGGCTTCTATTGTTTATGAAGAATTAGGATTTTTAGAAATCTACAACTTAATGAGTGGTGGAGGACTAAAATATTTCTCAATTTTTGCCTTAGGTGTAACACCTTATATCACAGCTCAAATCATAACTCAATTATTACAAATGGATATCATTCCATATTTTAAAGAGTTAAAAGAACAAGGATATACAGGTAGACAAAAAATTAATAAAATAACTAGATATTTAGGAATCATTTTTGCTTTTATTCAAGCTTATGTCTTCTCGTATGCTTATATGGGAAGTCATGATGCAATGACCCTTTTAAAAACATCTTTAGTAATAACTGCTGGAACTGCATTCTTACTATGGATTGGGGACCAAATTACTAAATATGGTATTGGTAATGGATTATCCCTAATAATAATGGCTGGTATATTACAATCAATGCCAACAACATTTATAACAGCTTTCAATGACTTAGTTTTAGGTGAAACTTTTACAAAAGTAGTAGGAAGTGTTATGTTTGGTGGTTTCGTTATTGTTTACTTAGCTGTTATTATAGGAATTATATGGGTACAACTAGCTGAGCGAAGAATTCCTATTCAGTATGCTAATCGTACTCATTCTGCAAGTAGTACAAATCAAAACTTCTTGCCAATTAAATTAAACTCTGCTGGGGTTATACCTGTAATATTTGCATCATCTATTTTAACAATCCCAACAACAATAATTAATTTTATTGGGAATGAAAAAGCAATGGCTTTTGCAGAAAAGTACTTATCATTTAATACTACCAATACAGGATTAATCCTTTATATGGCTTTAATATTCTTCTTTGGATATTTCTATACATATTTACAAATGAATCCTGAAGAAATGAGTAAGAATTTAAATAAAAGTGGAGCTTATATCCCAGGTGTAAGGCCGGGGGAAGCTACCAACAAATATATAAGTAATACTTTAGGAAAATTAACAATTGTAGGAACAATCTTCTTAATGATAATTGCCGGACTTCCAATAGTATTCTCAAGAATTTCTGGATTACCTAACTCTGTATCATTAGGAGGAACTGGACTATTAATCGTTGTTGGTGTTGCTATTGAAACATACAAACAAATTGAAAGTAGTTTAGTAAGCCGTAGTCACAGAAGGGGAATTAAGAAATAATGCAAAATATTATCTTTATTGCTCCCCCTGCTGCTGGCAAGGGAACTCAAAGTGAGCGACTTGTATCTAAATATAACTATACTCATATCTCAACAGGGGACCTTTTAAGAGAAGAAATCAAAAAAGGTACTGATTTAGGTAAAGAGATTAAAGCTTTAATAGATAAAGGCAATTTAGTTCCTGATGAGATAGTTACAAAGATGCTTAAAAATAAACTTGCTACTATTAAAGGTAATTTTATCTTAGATGGGTATCCTAGAGTTTATAGCCAAGCAGAAATCTTAAATACTATTTTTGAAGAGTTAAATATTAGTAAAGATGAAGTTGTGGCGATATATCTAGATTTAGATGAGACGACAGCAACTAAAAGAGCACTAGGCAGACTAACATGTAGTAAGTGTGGCAGAGGTTATCATAGTAGTATCGAAGAACTAATGCCAAAAAATGAGTTTACTTGTGATGACTGTAATATAGAATTAACAAAAAGACAAGATGATAATGAAGAAACGTTTAAGATAAGATTTAATACTTATTTAAAGGAAACTTCTCCTTTATTAGAGTATTATAAAGAAAAGGGAATCCTAAAAATTGTCGATTCAAATAAAAGTACTAAAGAAGTATTTGAGACTATAGAACAAATTTTAACAGGAGATAGATTAAATGGCTAAAGAACAAAAAATTGAAGTTGAAGCAAAAATAATTGAAGTATTAAAAGGTTACAAATTCATTGCGGAATTACCCAATGGACATATTGTTGAAGCCTACGTTTCTGGTAAAATGCGAGTAAATACAATTCGTATCTTACCAGGCGACAAAGTAACAATAGAGTTGTCACCTTACGATTTAAAACGTGGGCGTATTATATGGAATAATAGATAAATGGAGGTAAATTATGAAAGTAAGACCATCAGTGAAAAAAATCTGTGCGAAATGCAAAATAATTAAAAGAAAAGGTAAAGTAATGGTTATTTGTGAAAACCCAAAACACAAACAAACTCAAGGTTAATAGGAGGAAATTATGGCACGTATTAAGAATATTGAATTACCAAATGAAAAACATATTGTAATTGGATTAACTGCTATTTATGGTATAGGTAGAAGTCTAGCTGCTACGATATGTGAGTCTGCTGGGGTAGAAAAAAGTAAGAAAGTAAAAGACTTAACTAACGATGAAGTTACAGCTTTAAGAACTGAAGTAGATAAATGCTTAGTTGAAGGTGACTTACGTAGAGAAGTTCAAATGAACATTAAAGGTAAGATGGAAATAAATTCTTATCAAGGAACTAGACATAAAAAAGGTCTTCCAGTTCATGGACAAAGAACTTCAAGAAATGCTCGTACTAGAAAAGGTAAGGGTAAAGTAGTTGCTAATAAGAAAAAAGTCGGTAAATAATAAATAGGAGGTTAGATTATGGCTTATAATAGAAGAAAAAGAAAAGTTAAGAAAAATATCCCTGAAGCACAAGCACATATACATTCTACTTATAATAACACTGTTGTATCGATAACTGATAAAGATGGTAATGTAATTAGTTGGGCATCAGCTGGTACAATCGGCTACAAGGGAAGTAAAAAGAAAACTCCATATGCTGCTGGAATGAGTGCTGAAGCTGCTGCCAAGGCTGCCGCTGACTGTGGAGTAAAAAAAGTAGAAGTATTTGTAAAAGGTTTAGGGTCTGGACGAGAAAATGCAATTCGTTCATTACAAACAGCAGGACTTGAGATAACAGCTATTAATGATGTAACACCAGTTCCACATAACGGATGTCGTCCACCAAAACGACCAAGAAATTAATGGAAGAGGGATTAGAATATGTTAAGATTTGAAAAACCAGATTTTAAAATTGTAGAAAGTAGTGAAAATAATCATTACGGAAAATTTGTTTTAGAACCACTTGAAAGAGGTTTTGGTACGACAATTGGTAATGCTTTAAGAAGAGTAATGTTACAAAATATGCCAGGTACGGCTATTACATCTGTAAAAATTGAAGGTGTTGACCATGAATTCCAAAAGATTGATAACATAAGAGAAGATGTTACAACTATTGTCTTAAACCTTAAGAGTGTTGTTTTAAGAAATCATGGTAGTGATGAAACAGCAGTTATTAGACTTAGTGCTAAAGAAGAAGGCCCAGTTACTGCTGGAATGATTGATGCACCTGCTGATATTGAAATTATCAATAAAGACTTAGTTATTTGTAACTTAGTTAAGGGCGGAAAAATTGATATGGAAATGACTGTTTCCAATGGTCGTGGCTATGTTGATGCCAAAGCTAATCAAAAATTACTTGGAGACAATGTAATTGGAACTATCGCTATTGATTCATTATATTCACCTATTGAAAGAGTAGGTTTCGAAGTAGAAAATGCTCGTGTTGGTCAAAATGAGAATTTTGATAGATTAATTATGAATGTTTATACAAATGGTTCAATTACTCCTGAAGAAGCTATGGCTTTATCAGGTAGAATCTTAATAGAACATTTTGAAATTATTACTGATTTAAATTCTATTAGTGATGTAACAGGATTAATGGCTGAAAAGAAAGTAGATACTATAACTAAAACTCTTGAAACTCCAATTGAAGAAATTGAGTTCTCAGTTAGAGCTTATAACTGTTTGAAGAGAGCTGGAATTCATACAGTACAAGATTTAATTAATAAAAGAGAAGTGGAAGTTACGAAAATTCGTAACTTAGGTAAGAAGTCATTAAAAGAAGTTTTAGACAAAGTATCAGAAATGGGACTAGAGTTCCGTAGTTAAGTAGGAGGAAATATTTTATGGCATATAGAAAATTAAACAGAGAGTCTCGTCAAAGAAGAAGTATTCTAGCTTCTTTAACTAAAACTGTAATTATGAATGAATATGTTGTAACTACTGAAGCAAGAGCTAAAGAAGTACGTAAATTCGTTGATAAAATGATTACTTATGGTAAAGATGGTTCACTAGTTTCAAGAAGAAAAGCACTAGCTTTCTTACATAATGATAAAGAAGTAGTTAGCAAAGTGTTTAATGAATTAGCTAAAAAGTATGAAACAAGAAATGGTGGATATACTAGAATTATTAAATTAAAAGAAAGAGTTGGAGACGATGCTCTAACTGTAAAATTGGAACTTGTATAAGTTCTTTTTTTGTTAAATGATTTTGCTATATTATATAAAAAGAATAAGTTATTCTAATCATGCTTATTCTTCTTTTTTGATTGGATAATTATTTCTAAGTCATTAAGTTCAGCTATTTGCATTAAAGTTTCAAAAGTATAATTAACCATCCCGTATTCGTATTTTTCAATTGAGCTTTTACTTAATTTAGCTTTCTTTGCAAATTCTTTTTGGGTTAAATTAGTATATTGCCTTAAAAATTTTATTATTTCATTAGGTTTATAATCTTTAGCATTTATTTTCATACGCATCACCAATGATATCGTATCATTATACGACTTAAAAGCTATCTAAATCATAATAAGTTACGATAGATTATATTAAAAAAATATATTTATTTTTAGTATTTTTAATAATAAAAAATTTATACTGCTCTTGACATCGTAAAATATTAAGATTATAATTATATCGTAATATATTAAGATTTAGTAAAGGGTAGTAAATATGCAAAAATTAAGAAAAAAAATAATTATATTTATAATGAAGTATTTGGAATAATGTTAAGTTTGTTAATGGAAATAGTTATGTATTATATTAAAGAAATATAGAAGTTACATTTATAAACGCTAAAGTAAGATGGTCCAAAGCAAATGAAATAAGTTATACAACAAAAACAAATACAGAAATCACA
>CAOJRP010000005.1 GCA_948442015.1 uncultured Erysipelotrichaceae bacterium | reverse complement strand
CTCCAACTAGTACAAGTTATACACCACCAGGAGAATTAACAGGGTGTATGAATGATGCCAATTGTACTCAAAATACACTAAATCCAAGTGAACTAAATTTGTGGCGAGTAATAAAGAAAAATGACGATGGAACAGTGGATGCTGTTTCAGAACATATATCAAGCGAAGGAATTATTTTTTTTGGAAGAGATGGATACATTAATTTTGTCGGTGGACTAAATACAATAGCGTCCCAATATACAAATGAGAAATATGTCGCTAAAGCAAGACATGTTGGATATAGTAATCAGACAGAAAAGATAACAGATACAAGTAAATTGGTTCAATTAGACACTGCTCCGTGGTTAAAACATACATCAATGTGGAACATTAGGTTGTGTGATCATCAACTTTATTTATGTGGGATAGATGAACCTTTGGGGGCTGGTGACATAGGCTATGAAACAGATTTATCTTTAATAGAGTCTGTTTATGGAACTTTATCGGCGTCTAAAGTGGATGGTACTTATGATGTTTATTGGTTAGCGTCTCGCCGTATTCATGTCGCGAACGATCAAGATTGGTCATTTAATGAAAGAAATATATTGCAGAATGGTAATCTTAACGATTATGGGGGTATCTTTTGGTATAGTAATGGGAGTACTGGTGAAGGTGGCCATAGGTTGAAAGTTAGACCAATAATTACTATAAAGGAAAATACTAAAATAGTTTCAGGTGATGGTAAAAATGCTGAAACTTCTTACAAATTTGAGTAATTTTCACAAAATTTTCATCATTGAAAGGTTGAATAATAAAGGGTTTTTAGCTATAATTAGTGAGATGGTTTAATAAGTCATCTCATTTTATCAGTTTATGAATAAAATAATGAGGAGGTATAAATGACTAAGTTATTTAAAAATTTTACAAAAAAAGATATTATAGCAATTATAATTTGTTTTGCTTTCATCTTATTTCAAGTATGGCTTGAACTTAAGTTACCTGATTATATGAGTGAAATAACAGTCCTTGTTCAAAGTGAAGGAAGCAAAATGAGTGAAATACTAAAACAAGGAAGTTTTATGCTTCTTTGTGCTTTTGGTAGTTTACTAACAGCTATTATCGTTGGTTATGTTGCTACTAAATTGTCTTCATCTTTTTCAATGCTTATTAGGAAAAAGATTTTTGAAAAAGTAGATAGTTTTAGTACAGCAGAAATTAAGAAGTTTAAAACAAGTAGTTTAATTACTAGGACAACTAATGATGTTACAACTATTGAGATGTTTATTTCGATGGGTTTACAAGCCTTAATAAAAGCTCCAATCATGGCGATATGGGCAGTGACAAAAATTCTAAATAAGAATTTTGAATGGAGTGTTTTAGTCTTTGGTTGTGTTGTTGCTCTTTTGTTAACCGTTGGTATTTTAATGGTAATTGTTTTACCACGCTTTGAACTAGTACAGAAGTTAATTGATAAAGTTAATGGAGTTACAAAAGAAAACTTAACTGGTATTAGAGTAATAAGAGCTTTTAATGCCGAAAAATTTCAAAAGAAAAGATTTGAAAGTGTTAATAATGAGTTAACTAATACACAACTATTTAATCAAAGATGTTTTTCTATTCTAGGACCAATGATGAATTTAGTAATGCATGGTTTAACTATTGGTATTTATATTATTGGTACTATTTTGATTGAAAATGCTTTAATGAGTGAAAAGATTACATTATTTAGTAATATGGTAGTTTTCACAAGTTATGGTATGCAAGTAATAATGTCTTTCTTACTGTTAGCAATGATTTTTATGATGTGGCCAAGAACACAAATATCTGCTCGTAGAATTAATGAAGTATTAGATGAAGAATCATCAATTAAAGATGGTACTTTTGATGGAAAGACGAAAGAAGTAGGAACAATAGAATTTAAAGATGTTTCTTTTAAATATCCTGATGCCGATGAATATATTTTAAAAGATATAACTTTTAAAGTTAATAAAGGAGAAACAGTTGCTTTTATTGGTTCAACTGGTAGTGGTAAATCAACATTAATTAATTTGGTACCAAGATTCTATGATGTAACAGATGGCGAAATTTTAATTGATGGGGTTAATGTCAAAGATTACAAAATGGAAACTTTAAATGATAAACTAGGATATGTTTCGCAAAAAGCTTTTATGTTTTCTAAAACAGTTTATGAAAACGTTTCCTACGGAGATGAAGAAATTAGTTTAGAACAAGTTAAAAAAGCTATTGATGTGGCACAAGGTACTGACTTTGTAACAAAGATGGATAAAAAATACGATTCTTTAATCGCTAGAGGTGGAACAAATGTCTCTGGTGGGCAAAAGCAAAGATTAAATATTGCAAGAGCAATAGCTAAAGACCCAGAAATATATATATTTGATGATTCGTTTTCAGCACTTGATTTTAAAACTGATGCGACATTACGAAAAAATTTAAAAGAGTATACAAAAGATGCGACTAGTTTAATTGTTGCTCAACGAATTGGAACAATTATGAATGCGGATAAGATTATTGTTTTAGATAAAGGAAAATGTGTTGGAATGGGGACACATAAAGAGCTACTTAAAAAATGTAAAGTTTATAAAGAAATAGCTTTATCACAACTTGGGGAGGAGGAACTTAATAATGCCTAGACCACGAAAAAATGAAAAATCGAAAGATTTTAAAGGAGCAATTAAAAGACTTTTTAAAGATATGAAAAAATGGCATGTACTATTATTTACTTCTCTAATTCTTGCTGTAGTAGGTTCAATTCTTGCTTTAATATCGCCGAATAAACTTTCCGATATAACAGATGCGATTACTGAAGGTATAAGACCAGATGTGGAAAAACTAGAAGTTATTATAAAAAATGTTGAAAGTAATTTTAGTGACCAAAATAAATTGAGTGCTAATTATAATATTATTTTAAATAGTGATGAATTTACTATAGAAGAAAAACAAATCTTTAGTCGTGCTTTAACTAGTGAGAATAAAGAAGATATTATGTCTTTAGATGAACATATTATGTTAGAGCTATTAGATGAATTTGTTATAGATGATGTTACAATTACTAGTAAAAACCAGAAAGAATTATTAGATTTACTAAGTAATGTTAATAGGGAAGATAAACAAGCTCTTTTAAAGACATTTGATTCCTTACCTAGGGATATTTATAATTTGGTTAAACCAAGAATTAATACTTCTTTAGTTAAAGACATCGTTATCTTTTTAATTATAATCAATGTTTTAGGGGCAATATTCGAGTATTTTGAAGGATATTTATTATGTACAGCTTCCAATAACTTTGCTCGCAGTTTAAGAACAAGAATTAGTAACAAAATAAATGTTTTACCACTTAAATACTTTGATAGTCATGAAATGGGAGATATTTTATCAAGAGTAACTAATGATGTTGATTCAGTAGCTATGAACTTAAATCAAAGTTTATCATCTTTGGTTAGCAGTATTACATTATTTCTAGGTTCATTATTTATGATGTTTATAACTAACTGGATAATGGCTATAACAGCTATTGTAGCAACTTTAATTGGTTTCTCTTTAATGTCTCTAATCTTATCAAAATCGCAAAAATATTTTAATCAAAAACAAGTAGAATTAGGAAATCTAAATGCTCATATTGAAGAAATATATGATGGTCATAGTATTGTCAAAGTTTATAATGGAAGTAAGAAAGCTAATGAAGAATTTGATGAATTAAATAAAAAATTATATGATTGTAATCGTAAAAGTCAATTTTTATCAGGACTTATGCAACCAATTATGGGGTTTGTAGGTAACTTTGGTTATGTTGCCATTTGTATAGTTGGAGCACTATTAACGATGAATGATATTATATCTTTTGGTGTTATCGTAGCATTTATGATTTATGTTAGAATGTTTACAAGTCCATTATCGCAAATTGCCCAGTCAATGACAGGATTACAATCTTGTGCTGCAGCATCAGAGCGAGTATTTGAATTTCTAGATGAATTAGAAATGAATGATGAAAGTAAATTAACTAAACATTTAAATAAAGATAAAGTTAAAGGAAATATTGAATTTAAGAATGTTAAATTTGGTTATAATGAAGATAAAACAATTATTAAAAACTTTAGTGCGAAAGTAAAAGCAGGAGAAAAGATTGCTATTGTTGGACCGACTGGAGCTGGAAAGACAACAATGGTTAATTTGTTAATGAAGTTTTATGAAATTAATGGGGGAGATATTTTAATTGATGGTGTTTCAATTAAAGAATTAACTCGCGAAAATATTCATGATTTATTTGTAATGGTTTTACAAGATACATGGTTATTTGATGGTACTGTAAAAGAAAACATTAAATTTAATAAAGACAATGTAACTGAAGAAGATATATGGCGAGCTTGTGAAACAGTTGGAGTAGAACATTTTGTTAAAACACTTCCAAATGGCATTAATGCCTTATTAAATGATAATGATTCCATAAGTAGTGGGCAAAAGCAGTTAATTACTATTGCCCGTGGGATGATTGAAGATGCTCCTTTCTTAATCTTAGATGAAGCTACTTCTAATGTTGATACAAGGACAGAAGAATTAGTTCAAATAGCAATGGATAAATTAACTTATGGAAAAACATCATTTATTATAGCTCATCGTTTGTCAACAATCAAAAATGCTGATTTAATTTTAGTAATGAATGATGGAAATATAATTGAACAAGGAAAACACGAGGAATTAATGAAGAAAAAAGGATTCTATGCTGAACTTTATAATTCCCAATTTCAAAAATAAGGCTAGTTTGACTAGTCTTTTGGTTTACATTACAATTATACTTTTTGTTTACATGAATATGACAAATTGGTTATAATGATAATGTAAAGTAGGTTTTAACATGAATAAGTATAAAATTGTTTTTATTGACATCGATGGAACTTTAAGAAATTCCTTTGGCAAAGTTACAAAGGAAGTAAAAAAGAAAATCCATGGTTTGATAGAAAAAAATGTAAAAGTAGTTCTTTGTACAGGAAGAAGTAGGAAATATGCGACGAAAGTAGCCAAAGAAGTAGGAACAAGTGATTATGTTATTTCTTCTAATGGAGCTGAAGCAACTAATTTAAAAACTGGTGAAGTGATTTATAATTATCCTATTAATCGCCATGTAGTTGAAGAAATTTTTGCATATTGTAAACAAAGCAATATTAACATGTTAATTAACACCGTTAAAGAAGATTATCAAACAATTAAAGAAAGTGATAATAGGGAATATATTGAAAACATAGAGGAAGTAGGAGAAGATGTTAATCAGATAGTTTTAACTAGTATGAGCTATAATAAAATGTTAGTTATTCCAAGATTGTTTAAAGATAAATATCCCAATTTAAAATTAAATAGTAGTAGTGATGATTTAAGGGATAAGAACAAAAAGCCAGCTAAAGATTATTATTTTGATTATAATTATGATGATGTATCTAAAGCTAAGGGAATTAATGAGTTATTAGAATATTTAAATATTTCTTCGGAAAATTCTATTTCTATTGGAGACTCATATAACGATATAGCTATGTGTGAATTAACTGGCTATTGTGTGGCCATGGGTAATGCGGTAGATGCTTTAAAAGTTGTTGCAAACGAAGTGACGGGTACTAATGATGAAGATGGTGTTGCAACATTTATTGATAGTTTATTGTAGGTGATAAAAATGAAATTTAAACAAAAAGTTGATTTAAGTATAGCAATATTTTTAATTATGATTGGTTGCAGTCTTTTAATTCTTCCCATATTTAAAGTTGTCAATCTTGAAGTTGTATTCATTACAGTTATGATTTTGTATGCAATAGCTAATTTTCTGCAGTTTATTTTAACAAAAAGTAGTAAAGACTATGAAGGATTATTTACATCATTAATAAGTGTAGCTGTAGTTATAGCTAGTTTTTTCTTAGATATATTAGAAAAACCAGTTAATCTAGCAATGCTTTTAATGGCATGGATTACAATTATGTCTGTAATAAAGCTTAAAAAAAGTGATTACTATGACGATCGAAATAATAAAATGTGGAAACTTAGAATAGCAACTCTCGCTTTATTTATGATAGTTGGATTTTTAACAAGCATTAATTTATATTATGAAGAATATGTAAGAATCATTGTCTTAGGGTATTTCTTTTTTATTCATGGTGTGTTAGAATTAACTGACCCGATTGTAAATTATTTATTAGATAAAAAAAGTAGGTAATGTTATGAAATATGTAGATGACTTTTTTGATTATGTTCTTTTAGATATGAGTAATAAAATGAAACTGGAAAGTTGGAAGGGGATTAAATTATTACGACCTGACCCTCAAATTATATGGAGTGAAAAACAAAATGAAGAAGAGTGGAAAAACATCGATGCCGAATATATAAGGAGCAATACTGGTGGCGGAGAGTGGCTTATTAAAAATAAAGATATTCCTACTCGTTGGACAGTTAGCTATCATGATTTAACTTTTAATATTAAGTTAATGGGTTTTAAACATACTGGTCTTTTTCCAGAACAAGCTTATAACTGGAATTATATCAGAAAAATAATTAGAGAATCTAAAAAAGAAGTATCTGTCTTAAATCTTTTTGCATATACTGGAGCAGCTACAATGGCTGCAGCTAAGGAAGGGGCTAATGTTGTTCATGTTGATTCATCAAGTGGCATGGTTGAGTGGGCGAAAGAAAATGCTATTTCTTCGGGCCTTAAAGATGCAAATATTAGATATTTAGTTGATGACGTAAAAAAGTTTGTCAAAAGAGAAATTAGAAGAGGACATAAATACGATATTATTTTGATGGATCCACCATCTTTTGGAAGAGGAAAAAATGGGGAAGTTTGGTCACTCGAAAAAGATTTATATGAATTAGTTAGTTTATGTAGTGAACTATTAAGTGATGAACCTTTATTATTTCTAATTAACTCGTATACGACAGGACTTTCTAAAACAATTATTGAAACAGTATTATCGCTTACTGTTGGTAAAAAATATAGTGGGAAAATATCATCTAGTGAGCTAGGGATTCCTCTTAAAAATAGTAATTTAATTTTACCTTGTGGTTCTTATACGAGATGGGAAAAATAAAAGAATCTTATCTCTTTTTTTTGTTGTAATAATTAAATTTTAAAATAAATTTCACGGTAAAAAGAGAAAATTGGACTTTTACCTATAATAATATAGGTAGAAGGAGTGTTAATTAATGAATTATTACAATGAAATAAAAAATAAATTAATTGATAATGAAATTTATGCAAAAGTAAAAGATTATTCGAAAGAAAGGAATAGAGTAATTACTTATTTTGAAATAGGAAGACTTTTAAACGAGGCAGGAAATAAGTATGGAGATAAAATTATCGATGAATATGCTAAAAAATTAGTTATAGAGTAGGTAAAAAGTATAATCGAAGAACTTTATTTAGAATGAAACAATTTTATAATATATTTAGCGATACAAAAGTGTCCACACTGTGGACACAATTGAATTGGAGTCATTGTAAAATACTATTACCAATCAAGAATATATATATAATTAATTATTACATCGAGCAAATATCAATGAGAAATCTTTCTGCGAGACAGTTAGAAGCAATAATAAAATCTAATGAATACGAAAGACTACCAAATGATACTAAAAATAAATTAATTAACAAAGAAGAAACTAATGTTAAAGATTTAATACCTAACCCTATAATAATCAAGAATAAAAATAATATAGAGGTTGTTACTGAAAAAATATTACAGCAATTAATATTAGAAGATATTCCTTCATTTTTAAAAGAATTAGGTAATGGTTTTAGTTTTATAGATAGTGAATATAAAATTAAAATTGGTGATAGAAACAACTATATCGATTTGCTTCTATTTAATATAAAATATAATGCTTATGTAGTAGTTGAATTAAAAGTAACTGAATTTAAAGCAGAGTATATTTCTCAAGTCCAAAAGTATATGAATTATATAGACAAAAATATAAAAGAGATAAGTAATAATAATACCATAGGAATTTTAATTTGTAAGAAAGAAAATAAATTTATCATCGAATATTGTTCTGATGAAAGAATTACTATAAGAGAATATGAATTGGTGTAATAAATTAATTTTGATTAAGTAAATTATCATACCTTGTCAACAATTAGAAGAGAACAGTATTTAATATATTTATGAAAAAAGGTCACCAATGGCGACCGAAATGAATTAACACATAAATTAATCTCTTTTAGTTAAAATTTCATAACCATCTTCAGTAACTAAGACTGTGTGTTCAAAATGAGCACTATTTTTTTCATCTTCTGTTACAATTGTCCAATCATCATCAAGCATAGCAACTTTAGCAGTACCTTGATTTAACATCGGCTCAACAGCAATAACCATACCTTTTTTTAAAACAGGTCCTTTGCCAATTTTTCCGTAGTTTGGAACATCAGGTTCTTCGTGAACTTTAGAACCAACTCCGTGTCCAACTAGCTCTTTAACAACTCCTAAGTTATATTTATGGGCAACTTTTGATACAGCATGTCCGATGTCACCAACATGACATCCATCATGGATAACACTAAGTCCTGCCATTAATGCTTCTTCAGTATGTAAAAGTAACTTTTCATCTTTGGGATTACTATTTCCAACAATATAGCTCCATGCAGAATCGCCGTGATAACCTTCATAACAAGCGCCAATATCTAACTTTATAACGTCACCATCTTTTAGCTTTCTTCTTCCTGGAATTCCATGAACTACTTCGTCATTTATAGAAATACAAATAGCACCGGGAAATCCATAAAGACCTTTAAAAGAAGGGGTACAACCAAGACTCTCAATAAATTCTTCGGCTAATTTATCTATTTCTTTTGTTGTAATACCAGGTTTTAAAAAAGGGATTAAATACTTATGTGTTTTACCAACAATACTCCCAGCTATTCTTAACTTTTCAATTTCTTCTTCTGTTTTAATTGTAATCATAAAATTCACCAAGCAAAATTATACTCTTAATGAAAAAAAATAGCAAATTAGTAGACTAACAAATTTACTCTTTACATATATTTTATTATAAGAAAGGGTGTTAAAAATATGGAAATACTTAAAGTATCATCTAGCTCAAATCCAAGTAAAGTAGCTGGAGCTTTAGCTAATGTAATAAGAGAATCAAAGGAAGTGGAACTTCAAGCTGTTGGAGCAGGAGCACTTAATCAAGCCATTAAAGCTGTAATTATCTGTCGCGGATTTATTGCTCCATCTGGTGTTAATCTTGTTGTTATACCTTCTTTTAATGATATAGAAATTCAAGGTGAACAAAAAACAGCTATCAAATTACTTATTGAAACAAAATAAAGGCTCATTACGAACCTTTTTTTACTTGCTAAATAACCATAAAAAGATAAATGAGCTTAAAGTAAATGTTGCAAGAATAACTATTTCAACAATAAGAAGAGAATTAGCATATCCAGCTCTTTTTGCGCGTCTTTCTAAAAGCTCTAATTTATTTATATGTGCTATATTTATTTCTTCGCTTCTATTTTTAGTACTTGCTAGAGTTTCATATTTCGAAATTGCAGTTTCTTCTTTTGGGTTTAAATTATCCTTTAATATTAAGAGAGTTATATAGTTTTCGTATGCCTTTAAATAATTTAAACTATCTTCACAAAGATAGGAGCGATAACGATATAATTCTTCGATAAAATCATAAAAAGTATTTAGTGCATCTTCATCAATTTGTGATAGCTCTTCACTTTCTAAAATTCTTTGATAATCAAAAATGCTTAAGAGGTTATTATTTTCATTAGGAATATTAATACTTTTTATTGTTACATTAAGTTTTATTATTTCAAATAAATCTTGAGCAGTCATTGCCTCTTTTTGACAATCTTCTTTTAGTTCACTATAAGAACTAAATATTTCGACTAAACTAAAATTATTTAAATCGATTATTTGTCCTTCCAACTCTAAAGTATTATCTTGATAAGTTATAGAATTAAAGTTAGAATTAGATTCTAATATTTGTTTAATAATCGCATCATTTAAATAACTCATAAGCATACTCCTATTCTTACAATAATGATATCAAAAATAAAGGACATTTTCAAATAAAAAATAATGGTGTATAATATGAATGTGATTGAAAATGAAGAAAAAACTAGATGAACAATTTATTATTAATTTATCAAAGAGTAAGGAAGAACCACCTTGGATGATGGAAATAAGGCTTAAAGCTTATGAAGAGTTTAAAAAACTTCCTGAACCTGATTTTGGTCCTAAAATAGAGATTGATTTCGATAATATTAATTACTATAAAAAAGAAGAAGGAACTAATCTTACTGATGATTGGAATAAAGTTTCATGTTCTGTTAAAAATACTTTTGAAAAATTAGGTGTTATTGCTGCTGAAAAGAAATACTTAGGAGGAGTGACAAACCAAATCGAAAGTGAAGTCTTTTATCATAATCAAAGTTTAGGAGATAATATTATTTTTACTTCAACTGATGATGCTTTAAAGAAATATCCAGAATTATTTAAAGAATATTTTAATAATTTAGTAAAGTATAATGAAAATAAGTATACAGCTTTAAATACGGCTTTATGGAGTGGGGGCTCTTTCATTTATATTCCACCTAATGTTAAGGTTGATCGGCCATTACAAAGTTATTTTCGAATTGATTCCGAATCTTTAGGGCAATTTGAAAGAACAATTATTATTGTATCTGAAAACTCAGAACTATCATATATTGAAGGGTGTACAGCAAAGAGTTATTCAACTACTTCTCTTCATGCTGGTGTTGTGGAAATTTATGTTAAAGAAAATGCTAAATGTCGATATTCTACAATTCAAAATTGGAGTAAAGATGTTATGAATTTAGTTACCAAAAGAGCATTAGTCTTAGATAACGGTTTAATGGAATGGATTGATGGTAACATTGGAAGTAAAGTGACGATGAAGTATCCTTCATGTATTTTAAAAGGTGATGGTGCTTGTGGTAACTCCATTTCTATTGCTTATGCAAAAGAGGAACAAATACTTGATGCTGGTGCTAAGATGATCCATTTAGGGAAAAATACCAAAAGTAATATAGTTTCAAAATCAATTGCAGGTAATGGTGGTATAGCTAATTATAGGGGGACAACAAAAATTACTAAAAGTGCAATAAACAGCGTAGCAAGTATTAAATGTGATACAATTTTATTAGATGAATTTTCTAGAAGTGATACAATTCCTAAAAATATTGTAGAAAACTCATCGTCTAAATTGGAACATGAAGCAAGTGTTTCAAAAATAAGTGCAGAAAAGTTATTTTATTTACAAAGTAAAGGTTTAAGTGAAAATGCTGCCAAAGAAGCACTAATTATGGGGTTTATAAATGATTTTAAAAAGGAATTACCTATGGAATATGCAGTAGAACTTAATAAATTGTTAAAAAGTTGAAAAAAATGCAAAAACTACAATAATTGGATTTTTGTATTTTTTTTGTTGCAATATTGAAGGAATTGGGAAACAGTTTCTTTAAAATTGTTTTTTTAAACCTTTAATAATCCAAAAATCGTGATTTGTACAATAATTAAACTTTTGCTATAGTCTTTTTTGAAGGGAGGTTATGCATGTTAAATCAAGTCGTTTTAGTTGGTAGATTAACGAAAGATCCAGAAGTTATTACTACCGAAAGTGGAAAAAAAGTTTCCACAATAACTCTTGCTGTTCAAAGAACTTTTAAAAATTCTAGTGGTCTTTATGAGACAGATTTTATTAACTGCGTTCTTTGGGATGCGATAGCTGCTAATACTAATGAATATTGCCATAAAGGTGATGTTGTGGGAGTTAAAGGCAGATTGCAAGTAAGAAGTTATGAAGATAATGAAAATAAAACTCACCAAAAACTTGAAGTAGTTGCTGAAAAAGTTACTTTTTTAAGTAGTAAAAGAGAAGACAAAGAAGAAAAATAAGCTTTGTCTTTTTATGTTGAAAGTAATTAAAAATAAGTTGATGTTTGAAAAAGTCTCTAATCATAGTGGTATTTATGTGACTTTAAAAAAAGTTTATGTTAAAATTAAATAGGTGGTAGTAATGAATAAAATCATTTTAGTAGATGGAAATAATTTAATGTTTAGAAGTTATTATGCAACAGCATATCATGGTAATATCATGAAAAATAGTAAAGGAACTCCTACAAATGCCTTATATGGCTTTGTTAGTATGATGAATAAAATTATTGAAGAGGAAAAACCTTCTTACATAGCAGTTGCTTTTGATGTTGGTACTAACTTTCGTAAACAAAAATATGCAAGTTATAAAGAAGGAAGAAGTGAAACACCAGATGAATTATTACAACAAATGCCAATTGCAAGAGAAATTCTTAATGCTATGGGTATTAAATATTTAGAACTTGAGCCATATGAAGCAGATGATATTATTGGAACTTTAGCTAAAATGGCTTATGACCATTTAGACTTTGAAGCAACAATAGTAAGTAGTGATAAAGATTTATTACAATTAATTAATGAACAAGTAGATGTAAAATTATTAAAACAAAAAGGATATATTCGTTATAACACAAAAACTTTTAAAGAAGATTGGGGAATCGATCCAATAAGTATTATTGATTATAAAGCTTTAGCAGGGGATTCATCAGACAATATTCCAGGAGTAAAAGGAGTAGGAGATAAAACAGCTCTAAATTTACTACAACAATATGGAACAATTAATAATATTTATGAACATATTGATGAAATAAAAGGAAAATTACAAGAAAAATTAATTCTAGACAAAGAAAACGCTTATATAAGTTATGAATTAGCAACTATATATAATGAAGTGCCACTTGATATCAGTTTAGAAGAACTAAAATATACTGGTCAAAAATCAGAGTTAATAGATATTTATAATGAATTAGAGTTTTATTCTTTCTTAAAAAATATGGAAAAAGGAAAAACAAAAGCTAAGAAAGCAAATATTGAATTTACCAAAGTTAACGATGTTAGGACGATAGTTTTAGATAAAGATGTCGCTTTTTATATTGAGTGTAGTAGTCTTAATTATCATAATGCTTCTATTTTTGGAATGGCTCTATCTAGTGGTGATAAAAATTATTTCATTGAAAAAGATTTAATATCAGCAGTAATTCCTCTTTTAAAAGATAAAAATATTGCAACTTTTGATTATAAAAAAGAATGGTATCTTTTAAAGAAAATGGGCTTAGAGCTAGAACAAGTAGAATATGATTTAATGATAGCTGCTTATCTACTTGAGTATAACGTCAAAGATGATATAGCTTATCTGATGAATCAAAATGGTGTTGGTGTCCCTTTTTATGATAATTCTTTAAAACAAGGATTTACACCTACTGATGTTTGTCTAAAAGCTCGTTATATTTATGATACAAAAGAAAGATTTATAGATGAACTTCAAAAAGAAAAGATGGAAGAATTATTTAAGGAAATTGAAATGCCTTTAATTACAGTTTTAGCTGATATGGAGTTTACAGGAATTAAGTGTGATAAAGAGATTTTAGAAACAAAACATCAAGATATTTTGGAAAAGATTAATCTTTTAACTAAAGAAATATATGAACTTGCTGGTTGCAAATTTAATATTAGTAGTCCACTACAACTAGGAGAAGTATTATTTGATAGATTAGCACTACCTCATGGAAAAAGAAATAGTCGTGGATATAAAACAGATGTTAAAATACTTCATAAGCTTGTGGGAGTTCATCCGATTATTGAGAAAATATTAGAATATCGTAATTTAACTAAAATGAATAGTACTTATTTAGAAGGACTAAGTACATTTATTGAAGAAGATGAGAAAATTCATACGATTTACAAACAAAATTTAACAAGAACGGGAAGACTTTCTAGTATTGAACCTAATATGCAAAATATTCCTGCAAGAGATGAAGAAGGAAGAAAAATTAGAAAAGCTTTCTTACCATGTAATGATTTATTGTATAGTGCTGATTATTCTCAAATTGAGCTTCGTATCCTTGCTCATATAAGTGGTTCAAAAGAGTTACAAGATGCTTTTATAAATGGTCTTGATATCCACTCCAAAGTAGCTGCCGATATTCACGATAAAGATATAAGTGAAGTTACTAAATATGAACGTCGTACAGCAAAAGCTGTTATATTTGGGATAGTTTATGGTATATCTGGTTTTGGTTTGGGGGAAAATTTAGATATAAGCCCAGGGGAAGCAATGCAGTTTATTAATAAATATTATGAACTATATCCTGGTGTTAAAGATTATATGGATAATATTAAAGAAGAAGCTTACCAAAAAGGTTTTGTTAGGACTTTGTTTAATCGAAAAAGAGCGATACCTGAGTTATTTAATAAAAATTATATGATAAGACAAGGAGGAGAGCGAATTGCTCTTAATACTCCAATTCAAGGAACTAGTGCTGATATAATAAAAAAAGCAATGGTAAATATTTATCAAGAGTTTAAAAATCAAGGTATAAAAAGTAAGATGCTTTTACAAGTCCATGATGAATTAATTTTTGATGTCAAGGAAGAAGAAAAATCTCTTGTGGAAAAAATAGTCAAAAATGAGATGGAAAATGCGATAAAATTAGATGTTCCAATTAGTGTAAGTTCTGATTATGGAACTGATTGGTACGAGGCAAAGTAGGTGATTTATGAAAAAATTATTGTTTAATAATATATTAATTAATTTAATATTAGGGATAGTTAAATATTTAGGAGCATTGTTAACTAATTCTGTAGCTTTATTTAGTGATGCTATGTATAGTCTATCTAGTAGTTTAAAAAATATTAGTATTAATTATCAAAAAGATAAGAGTAAAAAAACAGATAATATCTACAACACTTTAGTTGGAGCTATTGCTACTTTACTTGGTTTTATAATAATTTTAAATATTTTTACAACAACACTTGTAATTCCAAAGTTTTGGAGTATAGTTATTATTATTTTATGTTATTTGACAATGAATTTAGTTAATGCTTATAAATATGCTCTTAATTTTAATAATAGTAATAAAGAAATGCTTTTAATAGAACGTGATTATATAAGTATGTTAGTAATTCCTGTTCTAGTTCTTATATCAATCATTATAACTTTGTTTAATAAATATTTAAGTATCTTAAAATATGCTGATGTTTTTGTAGGGTGTTTAATTGCTATTTATTTAATTTTAAAAGGAATTAGATTTATAGTTATTAATTTTAAAGAAAAAGAAGAAGTTAATGAGAAAGTTATTAAGGAACTTTTAAGTAAAGAAAAGATTATTGTAAGTACTAATAAATGCCTTTTAACTAGTTATGGCAATAGTTATAAACTTACTTTAGATATTTCTTTACAAAAAGAAATTACTTTAGTTGATGCATACTCTAGAATTTTAGAAATAGCTAGTAAAATATTTAAAAAATTTAAAAATATTGAACTTATAAGTATTTATAAGAGTCCAATAAAAATAAAGAAAGAAGTGAAGAAAAATGCCCGAAATAGCCGAAGTAGAAACAGTAAGAAGAGTACTAAAAAAACAAATTCTAAACAAAAAAATAAAAAACATTAATGTCCTTTATGAGAAAATGTTAGAGAGTGACCCAAAAGAATTTAGAGAAAAATTAGTTGGTTTAGAGTTTAAAGATATTCTAAGAAGAGGTAAATGGCTAATATTTGATTTAGGAGACTACTATTTAACTAGTCACTTACGAATGGAAGGAAAATATTTTGTTAAGGATAGTAACGATGAAATTTTAAAACATGAACATATTATATTTTCTTTTGTTGATGGTACTGATTTAAGATATCATGATACAAGAAAGTTTGGTAAAATGTGTTTACTTAAAAAAGAGGAATTAGATAATTATGAAGGCATAAAAAAACAAGGTATTGAACCTATTGATGAGAAATTGTCAAAAGAATACTTATATGAAAGTTTTAAGAAAAGTAAACTGCCAATGAAAACATTATTACTTGATCAGACGATTATTTCAGGGTTAGGTAATATCTATGCTGATGAAGTGCTCTTTGCATCTAGGATTAATCCATTAAAAAAAGGTAGTGATATAACACTAAAAGAGTGCCAAAATATTGTCGATAGTTCGAAAGTGATTATTGAGCAAGCTATCGAAAATGGTGGAACAACAATTAGAAGTTATACATCGAGTTTAGGAGTAGAGGGGACTAATCAAAATTATTTAAAAGTTCATAAAAGAGAAAATGAAGAATGTTCTATTTGCCACTCAATAATTAAAAGAGTAAAAGTAGGAGGAAGAAGTACTTATTTCTGTCCTAAATGTCAAAAATAAACCTTTATGAGGTTTATTTTTGTTAGCAACGATCAATGCTAGAATTATATCTTCTATCTTCTTCAGCTGTTTTTTCTTTTTTCATTATATCTTTATTTAAACTTGGGTGAGTATCAATTACTGATTGTTCAAAATTTTCTTCAAAAAGTTGTAATTTAGCAATAACGTTTTGCATTTCTAAAAGTATATCTTTAAGTTCTTGATTATCTTTTAATTTAGCAATTTCTTCATAACTTTTCTTTAAAGAAACAAACTCTTTTTTTAAATCATCGGTAGCGATACTTATATCAACAGAATCTTCTATATCCTTACTTACTTCTTTTTGTTCTTCGGCTAGGGCTTTAATTACTCCAATAGTTGCCTCTACTGTTATTTCATTAGGTAATAAATTAGGATTAAATATTAAACTATTTAATTCTATTTTTCTTCGATATTTACTTATTTTGTCTTCAGAACCATAAAAATGATCTAATTTTAAATACATAAGATAAGGCGAAGAATTAGTTTTATATTTAATAGCACCATTAGAATATGAAGGAATAATTTCTAAATCGGTTAAAAATGCGAATTCACAATCGTACGCAGTATTTAAAAGATGATAATATTTAGTAAAGTCCAAATCTTTTCCAAAAGTAATTCTGTCTATTCCAAGTTCTTTTATTTTTAAGGCAACTTGCTTTATTGTTTCAATATCCTCTTGATGTTGTTTTAAATATTTAAAAAAGTAGTCTACTGCTAAAGTTCCTTTTCTTTCTCCTTTTATATCATAACTTAAAACGGTTAGATTAGATAAGGAAAAATACTCTATCATTATATCAATAGTATTTTTGTGCTTTGCAATAAAAGCATCATATTTTTTATTCCTAAAAAAGCTAGTTTTCTTCGTAATATAATCATAAACTTTTCGAACTAAATTTTTATTAGTTTTAGATTTAATTAACTCTTCTAAATCTCTATAAAATTCTTTGTAATCATCAAAAATTTCACATAAAGCAATTAAATGATTAGTATTTATTTCTTTTACTTCATTATTATTTGTATTCATTTTCAAATCTCCCTTTGTATTTAAATTTTAACATATATCATCATTTTTTAATAGGTTTATTTTTTATTTCAAAATTATTAGTATTTTGATTAGTTAGTAAGTCATAGATTCTTGCTGCTTTTACCTCATATTCATAAATTAAAGATTCTCGATTAACTGTAATAGGTATTTTTGAATCTTTTTTAATTTTATTTAAATATTTCTTACCTCTATCATTAAAGCCTAAAACTTTGATATAAGATAGTTCTGTATTAAAATTATCTTCTTTCGTAAGACCAATTAAAATATGAATAAACATGCGATTAATTTTGTTGTAAGTATATCTTTTAGTTTTTACTTTTTCTATTAGTTCTTCTAATGAATTGCTTTCTAGAATTGCTTTTTTTAGTCGATTTTCAATACCTTCATCGACAGTCAAATAAATACTTAAATCTTTTTCCGTTAATATTTTATATTTAAGAAGTTCAAAATAACTTTTAGGTGTTTTAAGATAAGGAATAATATATGGAGGTAAATATTTGGTAATATCTTTTTTATTTTTTATTTTTTCTCGAATATTTGAGGCACTTACTATTTTTTCATCACTTTCTAAGTCATGATAATCGTTAGTTCTTTGAATTGTTTTTGCGATAATTTTAGAATTAATTGTTTTAATAGCTTTAATATAAGAAATACCTAATAAGTCATTAGGGTGATTAAAATCTTCTTTGACATTTAGAGCTTTTGCTAATGCAGTAGGGTAGTTATCCCCATTATTTAAATATTTTTTTAAGAGTAATTGATAATCTTCATCATATAACTCGATACTTGCTATTTTATCTAGAAGATTAATGTTATTAGATTCGCTACCAAAGATAATTTCTTGCACATTTAAAGAGTCTAATATTTTAATAGCGTTTAAAGCAAAGATATCAGCACTTTGCGTTCCATATATAAAAGGTAACTCGACTACTAAATCAATGCCATTATCTAAAGCTAATTTAGTTTTATCTTCTTTTGTTAAGATACTTATTTCTCCTCTTTGTAAAAAGTAGCCATTTAATACTAAGATTATTAAAGAATCTTTTTCTAATTTTTTAATTTCTTTTAGATGTTTTAAATGCCCATTGTGGAAAGGGTTATATTCTGCTATAATACCTATGGTTTTTATAGTAATCACCTCATAAACGTATTGTAACACAGAAAAGGAAAGATTAGATGAAAAAATTAAAAAAAGATAATAATGGGTACGTTCTTTTGAAAAAAATGAATAGGCTAGGAATTGTACCTCGAAAATTTATATATAATAATGAATGTATTTTTTGTAAATTATCAACTGATGCTTGTCTTTTTAATGAAATGATTGTGGAAATGTTAGCTAAAGATTATAAGATAAATGTTGCAGAGACATTTGTTGGTATATATAAAACTTGTACTTATATTTTAAGCAAATCAGTTTATAATCCCTATTTAGAAGATATGTTCACTCTAAAAGAATTAACTAATAATTCTTATCATTTTTTTAACGATTTTGAAAGTATAGAAATCTTATTAATGGAAAAATTTCCTCATGATTATCAAATTCTAATGGAAGAATTAAAAGAAATTTTTTTATTTGATGTTTTAATAGGTAATAGTGATAGAAATTATAAAAATTTAGCTGTTGTAGTAAATAAAATAAGTAAGGAAGTTCATTTTGCTCCACTTTATGATAATGAATTTATGTTAGATAAAGTCACTATTACAATAGGTAGGTATGGCTTAGGAATTAATAAAGATAGTTTTCAAAGTAATACAAATTTTTTGGAAAGTTTTCTATTAGAAAATGAAAAATATATAGATTATTTATTAAGTAAATTATGGATTATTGAAAAAGTTAATATTTTAAAAATATTTGAAAGAGTAGAAAGTGAAAAAAAGATTGAACTATCAAAATTTGATAAAGAAGAATATTTAAGACTTTTTGAAATTAATAGAAAGATGATTTTAAGCATTATAGAAAGAGTAAAAGGTAGAAAAACAGAATTAAGAATATTATATAAATAACCATATTCAAAAATGCTTTTTTTGCTTGCAATATTAAAATTTTGCAAGAATTTAATAAAAAATTAAAGAAATTTTATAAAAGAAATTCATCTTTCACAATGTAATTATATGAGTGAAAGGAGGGAAAATAATGAAATTTATCTTTTGATTTAACTTTAGATATCGTTTTTAAAACACTTTGGTATAGTGTTTAATAATATGGAAAGAGGAATAATTAAAAGTAATATAAGTGCAGTCAATTTATATTTATAAAGAACAAGAGATTTATGGTATGATAAAAGGGAAGAATATGAGAAAGCCATTTATGAGTCCGAGAAAAGGGAAAAAATTGCTGAAACTCTTGAAAAGGAAAAAAAGAAAATGCCTTTGATTTTATTAAAAATATGTTTTCCAAAGTATCAACAGTAGAATTTATTTCTGATTGTGCTAATATGTCTATTGAAGAAGTTAAAGATATTTTAGGAATAAATTAGAAATATTTTTTGAAAAACGTAGAAACTAAAAAAAGAAGTTTCTTTTTTCTTTTATAGAATAATTTTAGTTGTCAATAATTTTTTCTTAAAAACCGATAAATTTTACTTGTTAATTTACATACCCCATGTTACAATATTAAGTAGAAAATAGGTTGGTGTTTTTATGATGAAAAATATAAAATATGTTTTATTTACTAGCGTTTTACTAGGAATTTTTGTAACTACAGCAAGTGCGGCATCTACTTGTCCAGCAACAACTTTGTACGAAGAAAAACAAAGAGTTAGTGAACTTAAAGTCGATTATGAACCCATTGAAAATGAAGATGATGGAGAAGAATGTTTAGAAACTTGTCTTGATCGTTATCTATTAATATCACTGCATAATGTTCCTGATGAAATAATAGTTGATGTTAAGAGTTTAAATGATACGTTTAAAAATTTCTCTTTAACTTCAGAACAACGAAATGATGACAATGAGCTACAAATGAAAGATGATAATGCTACTGAAATAAAAAGATATGAATTTACAATTAAATCAGCATCTAAAGATTGCTATGGAGAAACATTAAAGACATTAACTTTAAATACACCGATGTTTAATGAATACTCTGATGTCGCATCATGTAGTACTCATCCAGATTTTAAATACTGTAGTAAATATGTTAATTTTGATATATCAACATTAACAAATGAAGAATTTACTAAAGCATTTGAAAAATATTTGGAAGAGGAAGAAAAAGAGAATAAAGAGGAAGATAATATCATTGAAGAAGCAAAAGAGTTGGTTAGTAAATATTGGTATATAGCAATAATCTTAGTAATTATATTAGTTGGAGTAATTATCGTTATAGTAATTACTAAAAGAAGAAAGAAGAGTGTTATATAATGGGAAAAAGTATTAATAAAAAATATTTACTATCAATTTTAGTCTTTTTAGTTAGTTTCTTTATAGTTAGTAGTAGTGTTAGTGCTAAAGAAGTATTGCAAGGAGAACTAATAGAAGAAAAAACTGGAAGAGCAATTTTGACTTGTTCAGTACCTGGGAAAAATTATGCTAATTGTCAATTTTATAAAGATTACTTGCTTGTAGACATATATAAAAATGCCCCAATTGGGACAGTAATTACTGTAAGAGCGCATCATTATTCTTTATGGACAGGAGCAGTAGACGGTGGTTATTCAGAATATAAATACAGAGTTGTTGAAAATAAAAATGATGATGGTGAAGTAACTATAAGTGGTCAGAAAATTGGGGAAACAATAAATTTACAAATAGGTGGAACTGCAAAAAAAATAGAATTAGAAAATCTTGGTAGTTCTATATCTGAATCTACAATAGTTAATGGCTCATCAGTCAGTGATAATTCTAACATTGCAAGTATTGCTTGTACATCTGGTAATTGTACTGTAGTAGCTCAATCTGTTGGTAGTACTAATGTATATTTAACGCAAAGATTTAATGATGGTTCTACAATTAAATGGACTTTTCCTGTTAATGTAACTCAAGCAACTAATAATGTTTCAATGGGCTCTATTAGTTTTCTTAATTTAGATGGAAGCAATATTGGACTTAGTGCCTTTTCAAATTGCTCTGGCGGATCAAGAGGAAAAACTTGTAAATATGAGGCTAAAAAAGGATATTCTTTACCTAGACCAACAGATAGCTCTAAATATGGTAAATTTTTAGGTTGGTCACAAGCTACTAGTTCTGATAATTATTGTAGATTAGGACAAACAGAATTAAAAACAGGAACTTGGTCTTCGGATGGACGAAATGTTAGTTTTTACGCTATTTATGAAAATACATGCTCTAAAACTGGATCAGGGGCTACACCTATAGAGTCAACTCCAAAAAATCCTGGTAGTACGCCAGTGACTGGCCCATCTGCTCCAAGTAATGCGATGAATAATATTAATTGGGCAGAAGCTTTAGAAAGTGGCGATTGCCGTTATTATCAAGTTAATTTGACTCATGACAATTACAGAAAGTATTCTTATACTTATGGTGGTGATACTCATACAGGACCAGTTAATTTATATTCAGCAACAGAAATGTGTAATAATAAAAATGAATATTATTCTTTCTGTTATGATCCTGATAAAGCATATCACTCAGCATATAATCCTTATGAGTTTGATAATTATATTAATCCCTTTGATGGAATAAATGTATTTCCATCAGCTGCTGGAGATAGTTCTATTAAACAAGAAGCATTTATTTATTATATTTATAAAAAATATGGGAATCAATTAGATAATACTAATATAAGGGCAGGAATTGTTATAGCAATAAGAGCTTATCAACAAATGATTGACGGATCATCATCAAGTAATGGTAAATCAGCAGCATTTTGGCAACTTGCTAATTCTTGGGAGTGTGAAGTAGGAAGTTCAATGTGTAAGCCTGCATCAACTATTGTGACTAATCTTAATTTTGGCGATATAGTAGGTACTGCTAAGAGTATTTATTTAGATGCTAAGGCTGTTGCAGACACTTGCTCAGGATCAGAATGTAGTGGTTTAGAAGAAGTTGGTGTTAAATGGTCACAAATGGAAAAGTCTGATTGTAAAACTGAAGGAGGATCATTAATTAAGATAATTCAAGGCAGTATAGCTGGGTTAGACAAATATAATGGTGAATATAATTATCTTGAACCTATTTGTCCAACTGGTTTAACTTGTGAATTGCGCATTAATAATGGAGTAGTATCTCCTGGATCAAGAATACCAAATGGTACAGAGTATGAAATTTGGGTTAAAGGAAGTTCAGATGCTTTTGCAAAAGCTAAAGGTGAAGTTGGAATAAGAGTACGAGCTTTAAGCAAAGATGATTATCATAACGTTATATTATTAAAATCAGTAAATAATTCTGGTTCTTCACAAAGATTTGTCTCTTTCTTAAAAAATGATCAACAACAAGAATTAAGCATTGTTGTGGCTGATATTGCTGATGTTACTTGTGGAGCTTGTGGAACTGATCCAATGCTTACACCAGGGAATCCTGCATTTAATGAAGAAATGTATAAAGCTAAATGTTGTGATGAACCTGATGCAGATCCAAGATGGTGTCCAACTAAAGATGATGTTTGCGTTCAAGCTAAATGGAATTTAGTTTGTGGAGCAGATGGTGATGTATATGAAATTCATGAAGGTATTAGCCAAAAAACAGGTCAAATGAATTATAAGGATTGTATTATTGATGAAAAAGATCCTGCTGAAAATACATATAATATTATAAAAAATAGATATTGTACGGTTTCTTGTAAAGAGGATTGGGAATTCCAAATGCCTGGTGATTTAGGAGAACATAAAGCAGGTACTTATATGATTCTTGCTGGTAGCGTAGGAGAGCATTCTCTAAGAGTAAAAGGTTCTAGAACTTGTGTTGCTGGTAATGGTAGTACAAAGACAAGTGAAAACGAAATAACAACTAATTATGCGGGTGGAGAAGGATATTTCCAAAGAGATTTAGAAAAAATTGATAATGATATTGTTAAAGCACTTAATGAATACTCAGAAGCTGCTGCTTATGTTTACTGGTTTGATAAGCAATCTACTAAAACATCAGAAACAAAAAATTATAGTTGTGGTGGTGGAGATGTTTCAGAATGTGGAAGTGTAGTTTCTCGTGTTGAACGTTCTGCTACTTTAGGTGATAAAAGAACTTTAAATGGAAAAGTGAAATTCCGAATAGTTAAATTTACTCCAGAAAAAAGTTATGATGCTAATGGTAAATTAAGAAATAGTGAAAAGAATGTTGAATTTGAAGAAGGTTATACTGAACCAAAATGTAAAAATGAAACTACTTGTGGTTATATAGAAGTTAAAAATGATGGGGATAATTGTAAGAGTGATTGTTCTGCTGAAGTAGTCGAAGCAAAACAAGATTATGGTTATGATGCTTGGGTAAGTAAACGAGATAGTGCCAAAAATAGATATAATCAACTTATTGCCCAAAGACAAGAAATGATTGATGATATAACAGAATGTAATACTTGGGAAAATAACTTTAAATATGAACCAGAAATAAGCTATACATATCAAGAGCACGATTATATGAATCAATTACAGGGTAATAATAAATTCCAAATAATTGGTGGTGGTACTCCAGGAGTATCTGCTGGTGAAACTACATATCGTGATCAAGAATCTAAACGTGATGATTATTCAAAGATGAGTGGAAATAGTGGAGGAAGTGCATATCAACAAGGAAACACAAATAATATCTTTACTTGTACTTTAAATGATAATGATAACTCTGGAGGCTTTGTATCAAGTTGTCGTGATGATCACAAAAAAATGTATTATAGCTCCTCAATTTTACTCGAAAAACATGCCGAATATTCTTATGAAATAAGAGGAAGATGGTATACAGTTCATGACTCTGGGGCAGCTATATATAATTCATCTGAAGAATTAAAAACACAACTTGATGAAAAGACATCATTAGTAACAGGGGAAGCTAAAGGTGGAGATGGAAAAGTTTTACCATTAAGTGAGAATACGCAACCAGGAGATTATAATTATCAATTACGATTTGTCGATGTTGGACAATATAATGGCAGTCCAGATAATCAAGCATTAGGTCGTTTAATTGGTGGAAATGACAAAGCTCATAGTGGAAGAGGTAGTGTCTTTGCTGCATTAAAAGGTTATAAGAATGTTAATTCTAATGGTTTATTAAGTGGTGAATTTGACCAAACTTATATGTGTACTTATAAAGTAGTTAACAAAAATCCTTGCGCTTCAAAGATTAAAACAGAAATTATTTCCTTACTAGAATGTCCTGATGGTTATCGTTGCTCAGGATATGGTAATGATAGTGGTTATATTGATGTAACAGGTGACGTGTCATTCTTTGTTAGTAATGTTTCTTTAAATAGTTTGAATAAAAATAGAGAATTAGGAAGTAACTGGTCGAAAACCGAAGAAGGACAACAAGCTCGAGCTGAAATAGAAGAATTAGGAGATGGAGCGTATGCCAAGCCTCCAGAATACTCATTTACGATTAGTCCAAAAGGAATTGTAGAACTAAAGAGTCAAGCTTCTTCAATCAATTATGGCGGATTTGAACTTACTTGTGAAAACGATGCAGTTTGTACAAATCCTTGGTTAGATACTTTGAAAGATATTGATGGTGTGACTGTCAATAATCTTCGAAGTTAAATGAAGGGAGTTGTTTAAATTATGATGAAAACAGCTTATTGGGGTTATTGGATAATAATCCTTGGAGTATTTATCTTTGTTGTTATGATGTTTACACAAAGTTCAACAACATTTAATACTCAAGACTACTACGAAATTAAAGAAGTAACAGAAGCCTCTTTATATGAATCTGTCGATAAAGCATATTATCGTAACCACGATGGAGCGATTAAGATTAATAAAGAAAAATTTGTTGCTAACTTTATGAAAAGGTTTGCTGAAACAGCAAGTTTAAATTCAACTTATGAAGTTAATTTCTATGAATTATATGAAATGCCTCCAAAAGTAACAGTTGAGATAAAATCATCTGGAGGTAGTTTCTTCATAGCAAATCAAAATACTGATGTTGCTACAACAACTAGAATGACAGCTATTGTTGAAAGTATTGAAGGTACTGGCATTGAAGAAAATATAAAATGTACATGGGATTAGAAGGGAAGGAATAAAAATGGGTAATATTTTAACTCCTTTTAAAAAATTTTTAGGAAATAAAAACACAGTAACTATTCTTGGGGTACTCCTTGGAGTAGTTGTCTTATACATAGGTTATGACTGGCGAGTAAAACAATCAACTAATCCAGTTTCTGTTCCTTATGCGAAAGTGGAGATACAATCAAGAACTTTAATTGATGAAACAATGATTGGGTATACTGAAGTTCCTTCTAGTTTAGTAAGTAATAGTAATAATTTAGTTCGAAATTCTAATGATATTATTGGAAAATATGTTAGTTACGCGACAACAATACCTAAAAATAGTTTGTTTTATCAAGAAGTATTGAAGACTAAAGCGGAAATGCCAGATTCATCTTTTGCAGACATTCCTGATGGCTATACCATATTTAGTTTAGCAGTTGATAATCATATGACTTATGGTAATTCTATATTTCCTGATAATTCAATCGATTTATACCTCACTGCTCAAAGTGAAGACCGATTACTTATTTATGGTAAATTAATTGAAAGTATTCGAGTATTAGATGTTAAAGATGCCAATGGAAATCACGTTTTTGAAACGACAGAAGCTAAAGAACCAGCAGAGCTTTTATTTGCTGTTCCAGAAGATTTATTCTTACTTCTTAAAAAAGCTGATAATTTAAGTGGAATAGATATCGAACCGATTCCAAGAAATAGAAATTACTCTGCTAACCCAGGCGAAACACAAGTTAGTAGTGAAGAATTGCAAGCATTTATCTTAAATCAAACAGTTATTTTACAAGATCAAGAATAAAATAAGAATTAAAAGAGGGTGAAAAAATATGGATATGGCTAGTAATAACAATATTTTTTCCCAAATGGATTTTGGACCTTTAACAGAATTTTTAGAACAAGACGACATTACCGATATATCATATAGTAATGGTGGTCAAGTATGGCTAAAAACTTTATCTAAAGGTGTTTATCAAGTTGAAAGACCAGAAATAAATAATCCATTTATGGAAAAATTAGCATTTCAATGTTCTAATGTTATGGGAAAAACATTTAATATGGCCCATCCTTTTTTGGATGCTGAATCTGCTGAATTACGTATGAACTTTGTTCATGATTCAATTGCTACTAATGGTATTGCTTGCCTTATTCGTAAGACACCAGCTAAAATTCGATTAAATAAAGAAAAACTTATTGATGAACAATATATTACAGTTCAATTACATGATTTTTTAATGAAATGTATTGAAGGACATTGTAATATAATTGTTGCTGGAGAAACTGGTTCAGGTAAAACAGAACTTGTTAAATACTTAGCTAGTAATATTAAAGAAAATGAAAAAATAATTACAATTGAAGATACTCTAGAACTGCACTTAGATAGAATTTTCCCTCACCGTGATATTGTAGCAATGAAAACAAATAATATTGCAAGTTACACAGATGTACTAGTTACATGTATGAGACAGAATCCCATTTGGATACTACTATCCGAAGTTCGTAGTGGAGAAGCTGTTTTAGCTGTTCGTAACTCTATATCTTCAGGACACCATATTTTATCCACTATCCATGCTGATAAAGCAAGTAGTATACCAATGCGTATGTATTCACTACTTGAATCTAGTCAAGATATTGAACAATTCTTAGGTTCAATTCATAGATATGTTCAAATTGGAATCTATGTTAAAGGATATTTTTCGAAAGCTTTAAATAGATTTCAAAGAGAGATTATTGAAGTATGTGAATTCTATGTTGATGAAGATAATAAACCGATGACTAATGTCTTATATCAAAAGAGCTTAGATGGGAAAGTTACTCTACATAATCCAACGCAGGTATTACTTAATTACTTAAGTATCGGTAATGTCTTTTTACCAGAAGATACTTTCGGATTAGGAAACAGTGGAGAGGGGACTGATACAACTTCTGAAACAAGTGATAAAACACTTAATCTAAATGTTGAAGACCCATTTAAAATGAATGAAGAACAAGCTGTAAAGGAAACTCAAAATATAGGGGATAATTTAGTTCCTAATATTGAAGTACCAACTCCATCTACTATAGTGGAGCAAGAAAATAGTGTACCAACCAATAATGATGGAATTACTTATACAAAAATTATTTCGGCACCGAGTGAACAACCCATAAATTCACAAGAACAATTACAAAGTGTAGAACAACCACAAGTACAGAGAGAAGTACAAACACCACAAATAGAAATACCAAGGACTTTTGATAACACAATTACAAGTAATGTAAGCGATACATTATAATAGAAAGGGAGAAACAAAAATGGAATTAATATTTTTATTAATTATTGCTATATTTGTTATGGCATATCGAATGAATACTGGTGATAATGTCTATAAATTTTTTATTGATTCTGTGAGTAATGCTTATAATAAGTTTGCTCCCTATAGTTATAAAGAAGTAAGAGAAAAGACAAAAGAATTAGGAGTGGAATATACTCCAAAACAATTTGCTGCTCAAGTTGGTATTATTGGTGGAGCAGCAGGAGTTATCTCTTATATGTATTTTTATAGTATTCCAATAACTGTTTTATATGTAAGCATTGCTGTCATGTTCGTTCCTTATCTTGCTTATTTAAGAAGTCAAAGACTTTTCTCAGAGTATGTTTTTGAACAAATTCAAGTATATACAAGTAATGTAATAATGGAATTTAATACAACCCAAAGTTTTGTTAAATCATTAGAAGGTGTAAGAGATTCAGGTATCTTAGAAGACCCTGTTTTAAGTGATTTAAAAGTAATGATTCAAATGTCCTATGATAATGGTACAATCGAAGAATCAATTAATTACTTTAATGAGAAATATCCTTACTATATGGTAAAAAATATGCATCAATTATTCTTGCAAATTACGAATGAAGGTGCAAGAGATTCAGGAGAAGCTTTAGAGTTAATGTCACTAGATATCGATGCCTTAGTTGAAGGTGTTTATCGCGATAGAATGGATAGAAATACATTTCATACAAAATTCATTACGTTTGGTGTCGTATTATTTTTCTTAGTTATGGTTATGCAAATGTTACTTACAAAAGATACTTATTTAGATATGTTAGAATTATGGTACGTAAAGTTCGTTTTGCATGCTATAGTTATAATTAACTGCTACTTCTTAATAAATGGCGAAAAATACTATAACGAAGATGTGGGGGTTGAATAAGATGTATTTTGAAATATTGTTTTTAGGACTTATTTTCTTAGGAATTTTATCTTATAGCAAAATAGTTAATGTTAATAAATTTATTACTGATAATATCAAATATTTTGAAAAAATGAAAGAAGAGGATTATGACTTCTTAGTTCGCGCTAAGTATGGGGAAGGTGTTGACCCTGATGTTTTATTTGCTAAAAGAATAAGAAATGGTATGATTATTGTTTTAGTCGCCTTCTTTTTCTTTCTAACTAATTTATCTTATGTTAAAGTAATAGCTTGTTTTGCTCTAGGATTTGCTATGTTTAAAATGGAATATTCTAATTTAAAAAAATATTATAAAGCCAACTTACATAAAATTGATTCTTTATTGCCACACTATTTAAAAGGATTAGAAATTTTAATTCAACACTATACTGTTCCAGTAGCAATAGGTAAGAGTGTTAGTACTGCTCCCCCAATATTTAAAGATGGACTTATTACAATGATTAATGAAATTAATGCAGGAGATTCATCAATCAATCCCTATATGGAATTTGCTCAAACGTACCCAGTTCGTGATAGCATGAGAATGATGCGACTTTTATATCGTTTAAGTTTAGGAAGACAAGAGCGAAAGCAAGAACAATTATTAACTTTCTCGAAAACAATTTCTAATCTACAACAAAAAGCAAGAGATACAAGATATAAAGAAAGATTAGAGAAAATGGAAAGTAAAACCATGAGTATGTTAGTAGCAACAGGTCTTGGTTTAATGGTTTTCTTAATTATTGCTGTTCTAATGATGATGTAGAAATGTTAACTTTAAATAGTTAATTTTTTTTATACTAATTTTACTACAAGAATGTTGAAAACGTGCAAAAATCACTATACAAAAACTTTGACTTCGTGCAAACATGATATATAAAAATCTTGATTTCGTGTAAAATTTTTTTAAATTTTTAATTCAATAGCTAAAATATAGGACTATTTAGTACAACTGATTACTATTTATACTAAAGATAAAAAAAGCTTTATATATGCAATCTTTACTATAAGTTAAAAATATTATTAAATATTACATTTAGTAGACATTTGTTTATGTAAAAAATATTGCTTATGAAAAAAATAAATTGTATAATACTAATAATAGAGGAGGAATATTAATGAAAGAAGCAACAGGAGAATTAAATATGACAGTTATCACAGTTGTAGCAATCGCCGCTGTAGCAGCATTTTTCTACGCTGTAGTATGGCCTTCAATTCAATCAAGTATTCAACAAGGAACTAAGTGTGCTGACGCCATTTGTCAATGTAATGATGGAGATAAAACTTGTCCTTGTCAATATTACGATGCTGATGCAGGTTCATATTCATCTATCACATGTGCTAATAGAGCTGATAAAGATTAATTAGATTGAGGTAATAAAATGAAAGAAGCAAGTGGGGAATTAAACGCAGCAGTAGTTGTTGTTGTGGCCGTAGGTGTCCTAGCGGCTTTTTTCTTTAGTGTGCTATGGCCAAGTATAAGAGGAAATCATGTTAAAAATACTAAATGTAGTGAAGCTATTTGTGGAAAAGATCCGAATAGTGATGGCATGGTATCATGTACATATGAAGGAGTAACTCTTTCTTGTCCATTTAAAGGTTAGGTGAATTAAATTGAAAGAAGCGATTGGTGGAACTTGGTTATTTTTAATAGTTATTTTATTTCTAGCTTTGTTTGCATCGTATTTATGTTTATCAATAAATTATTCAAGGGCTTTTAAAGTACGAGATGAGATAATTAACATTATTGAAAATAAAAAAGGTATTTGGGATGCTCATGGAACTGATACAGGTGCTATAGCTGAAATCCAAGATTATTTAGCGTCAGTAGGTCATAGAGCTGATGGAGTTTGTGATGATGGCTTTGATGGCTATAATTTATCAAGTAAAGGTATTACAACTAATAAACCAGTATTTTGTATTAAAACAATTGATAGTAGTACATATAAAGATGTTTTAACTTCGAGATATTATAAAGTTCAAGTATTTTATGAACTAGATATTCCCATATTTAGACAATTTTTTAATTCAACTATTTATGGAACAACAAGAAGAGTAGCAATAGCGAGGTAATAATATGAGAGAATCTTTTGGAAGTATGTGGATAATTGGTTTAGTTCTTATTTTTACACTATTATTTTCATCTTTTTTAGCTGTCTCAATAAGTTACTCTAAATCTTTTAAAGTAAAAAATGAAGTTATAAGTTTTATTGAAAAAAATGAAGGATTAACTGATAATGCTGTAAAGCTTATTAATGATTATTTAAGAAATTCTGGTTATAAACAAAAAGGTGTTTGTGAGAATGGTTGGACAGGTATTAAAGAAATAAGTAGTGGACATAGTTCTATGAACGTTAAAGAAATAGCTGATGGGAAAAGTAAGTATTACTATTGTATAAAGAAAGAAAATATTTCTGATGGAGCACATCCTTTTAGAGCTTATTATAAGGTTAAATTATTTTATAAGTTTGATTTACCAGTAGTAGGAGATATGTTTAATTTTCAAGTGGATGGACAAACATCGGATATAGCTATACCAGCAGATAGATAGATAGATAGATAGATAGATAGATAGATAGATAGAAAGGAATTTTAATATGAATGTAATTGTATCAAATAAATATGCAGCAATGTTATCTAACTTAGATATTGATTTAATTAAGAGTATTAATGGAGAATTTGAAGTAGATGATTTAATTAGTCAGTTTACAAATTTTTTCTTTAATAAAATGATTTTAGATATTACGGCAATTAAAGGATATCGAGATATTAACGTTATTCAACAACTATCTTTTGGTTTTGATATGAATAAAGTTATCTTACTACTTGATGATAGTGATACTGTTAATTCTCCTAAATATTTATCTCAATTAGTTTCTATGGGTATTTATAACTTTACAAGAAATATTGATTCAATTCCTTATTTAATTAAAAATCCTAATATTTATAAAGATGTTGCTCAGTATCATCTTTTAGATGACTTTGATACAAATGAATCTGAATCACCAAGAAAATCAAAAGACAAAGAAAATTATAAAAATCATTTAATTGATGATACAAGCACAAGTATGACAGGATATGGAAGAAGTACTAGAGTAATTGGCTTTAAAAATTTAACTAGTCATGCTGGAGCAACAACTCTTATTTATATGTTAAAAAGACAATTAGAAGCTAATTACAAGGTGCTAGCTTTAGAACTTGGTAAAAATGACTTTATGTATTTTAATGATCCTGATTTAAGAAGTATTGATGTGGGAGAATTAGAAAGTATTATTAAAAATCCTAGTAATAGTTATGATGTAATTTTAGTTGATGTTAACGATGATGAAGAAACTGCTGATTGTAGTGAGATGCTTTATTTAATTGAACCAACAACGATAAAACTTAATAAAATGGTTCGAAAAGATAGAAATATCTTAGCAAGAATTAGATTAAAGAAATTGATCCTTAATCGTAGTGTTTTAGGAGACTCTGATATCAAAGATTTTGAGTATGAATCTAAATGTATTGTTTTCTTTAATATCCCTAATATTGATGATAAAAAAGATAAACATCGTGTGTTAGATGAATTATTGAATAAAATGGGCTTTGATAGACAAAAACCTGTTAAAGATAATTCAGGAATGCGTTTGTTTGGAATTGTCAAAGAATAACTCTTTTATGAGTTTTTAATTTTGAAAAAAGTATTAAAAACGCTTGACTACATAGAACAATGTATAAAAGAAATATCAGTTGAAGAAATTAAAAGTTTAATTTATGACGTGAGAGGAAAGAAAATATATTAGATAGTGATTTAGCAAAACTTTTCGGATGTAAAAATGGTACAAAAGAAATTAATCAAGTAGTTTCAAGAAATAAAGAAAAATTTTCTATAGATGTGTCTTGAACTTTAAGTGAGGATGGAGTAAAATGTTTTTTGGTCACAAAATGTGACCAAAAAATAGAAACTCGAGGAGGTAGATATAAAAATCCTCGAATATTTACAGAACAGGGCGTTGCAATGTTAGCTACTATATTAAAAACAGAAGTTGCTATTAAAACTAGCATTCAAATAATGGATGCTTTTGTAGCAATGAGAAAGTATATATCTTCCAATTTAATAGAGCAAAAATACATTAATAATTTGGTTTTAGAACATGATTCAAAAATAAAATATTTATTGGAATCTTTTGATAAATTAGAAGAAAAAAGAAAGTCAAATGAAATATATTTTAATGGTCAAATATTTGATGCTTATTCGAAAATTTATGAGTATGTTATTTAATAAATTTTATTAATTTGACATTTATTTGGCGTTATTGTTTGACAATTATAGGAAATTATATTAAAATGTTTGTAGTTGAAGGAGATGTAATTTATGTTATTATTAGATGAAACTATTCATTTCTGTACAGATACTGCTGAAGTATGGCAATTAGTAGGAAGAATATTATTTGTTTTTAAAATCGTTATTCCAATTCTTTTAATGATATTTGGTATGCTAGATTTAGGAAAAGCTGTTGTAGGTGCTAAAGACGATGAAATTAAGAAAGCATTGAAACAATTAATGTTTCGTGCAATTGCTGCAGTTGTAGTCTTTTTAATCCCTACTCTTATTGCATTTATATTCACTATAGTTGATTCATTTACAGAAGTGAAAAATGATTACAATGTTTGTGCAGAGTGTATAAGTAGTCCTAGTAAATGTAATACTAGTGGCAAAAATGAAGGTAAGGTAAAATAAAGTCTTACTTAAAAACGATATTTCTTTGAATATTGTTTTTTTTATGGTATAATTTTCTTATATGAGGTGTAAAAAATGATTAAATATTTGACATATACAGGTTTATTAATTTTTGTTTTTTTTGCCTTCTTTGGTGTAGTTAGTGCTAAACCTCTTTCAAGTGGAGAAAATTCTTTTTCTGTTCGAAAAATTTTAGTTGAAGGAGAAGAAGAAAAATCAGAAGTTCCTGCTACTTGTGAAGGAGTTTTGGGCGATAAAAATGATGAAGAATCTGTTGCCTATTTATTACAAGAAATATTTGATATATTAAAAATTGGGGCCCCAGTTTTAGTTTTGGTATTTTCCCTGCTTGACTTTATGGGAGCTGTTACCTCTCAAGATAAAGATCGATTAACAAAAGCAGTTAAAAATACTTTTATAAGAGGTATTGTTGGTTTAATTGTTTTTGTCATCCCAGTTTTGTGTAATTTTTTCTTTGAATTAACGGGAATGTATAGTACCTGTGGTATACAATAAAAAGGAAGTGATAGCTAATGATAGAAGATATTGTTAATGCAATACAAAATTTCTTTTTTAATATTTTTTTGACAATTGATGCTATTGTTTATTATTTAATTGACGTTTGTTATCAAGTTTTTTTAGTATTAGCTAAAGCTCAAATTTTTGATCAAAAATTATTTGGAGATATTTTGAAGCGTGTTTATATTTTGATTGGCGTTTTAATGATGTTCTTTATTGTTTATTCTCTTCTTAAAGTAATTGTTAATCCTGAAGAAATGAACAAAGGGGATATGGCTCCAAGAAAGATTATAACTAATATTATAACTTCTTTACTAATGACCGTTTTTTTGCCAACTGCTTTTAATATTTTATATCAATTACAAGGAGTCATTCTAGATAATGATTTGATTGGAAGAATAGTTGTAGGAACTGATAGTACCAGTGATAATAATGATTCGATTGTAAAGGGTGGTCGAAACATTGCAACCCAAGTTTTTTTAGCGTTTTTATATCCTAATGAAGATTATACTCCTAAAGAGGGTGAAGAACAAACTGTAGGAGAAATTACGGATGAAGATGGTCATACAGTAAAAGAAGCAATGGAATTAATAGTTGATAAACAGCTATCTTTCTTTCATATTGCCAAATTCTCTGAACCAGTTGCTAAGGATCAGTTGAAGTACTTTTTTATAGTGTCAACTATTGCAGGTGGATTTTGTGTTTACGTCTTATTATGTTTCGTTTTTGATCTGGGAATAAGATCAGTCAAATTAGCGGCTTTACAAATAATTGCTCCTTTACCAATTGTCATGCGAATACTTCCAAAGAAAAATGATATATTTAATAAATGGCTCAAAACAACTCTTGCTGTATTCTTTGAAGTGTTTATAAGGGTTTTTGTCGTTTATTTAATTGCCGTTTTAGTAGGAAAAATACCTGAGGTTATTAAAACAGTTGCTCAAAGTACAACTGAGTTAAATGGTCCTATTGAAGCTTTAGCTACTGCTTTATTAATTATGGGGGTTATTGCATTTGCAAGACAAGCACCTAAAATGATTGGAGATATCTTTGGTATTAAATCTGGTAATATGGGACTTTCTCTTGCTAAGAGAATGCAAGAAGGTGGAGGTTTTGTGGCAGCAGCTGCAGCTGGTGCTGGATTAACAACAGCAATGCGAAATGGCTATAATGCTATCCAAAGAGGTCGTAGTAATTTTGGAGGAGCTAGTGGAGTTTGGGGGAAAACCAAAGCTATTGGTGGATCAGTAGTTGGTGGTATTGGTTCAACTGGGGCTGGAGCAATATCGGCTGGACTTCGAGCAGGATATAATGCAAGATCAGCTAAGACTTTCTCTGATATGGCTCAAGCCTCATCTAAAGGAATTGCGTCGGCAATATCTAAAAGAGATGAACGTGAAACTTATGCTCAAGAACATCAAGCTGGCGCAGATAAATTGTCAGGAGCTATGAAAGAACATAATATTGGAACAGAAGGTATGAGAAATGCCGTTGCTGTTGGTGTTGGACATCTAAGTGATGCTAAAGATTCTGCTGTAAGATTTATGACAGGACAAACTTCCGAAGCCTTACAGCAAAAAAGAGATGTTGTTGATAAAATTAATAGTAAAGGAAAAGCTGCCAAAGATGAAATTTCATCAGATATGGAAAAAGGTACTAATATGGCAGGTTATGTGTATAATGATGGAACTGGTTATCGAACACTCCAATACTATAAAGATAAAATGAGTAATGCAGAAGAAACACAAAAGAATTTTAATGAAACATTTGGTAAAACATTTAATGGTGTGAGATTACAACAAAACATTGATAATGCTGAAAAGAATTTACAAGCATTTCAACAAGAAAAAGCAGAAAAATTAGGTGGTTTCGATATTAATAGTGAGGCAGTAGCGATTAAAAGATCTAATCCTGGGATAACTGATGAACAAGCAATGATTCAAGCAACAAATAAAAAAAATAATTTAGAAAACCAATATAGTGCTGAAAATGAAAAAGCTTATCAAGATAATGTTGACCAAGCGAAAGCTGCTTATGCATCAGCTAAAAATATAGAGCAACAAAAAGTTGATGAGGAAGCTACCAAAGCTAAAAGAGAATTTGAAGATGCTAAAAAAGCTGTTACTGATTCGCAACTAAAATTCCATATGACTGGTAAAAAAGATTATGCTGTTAAATTTAAAGATAGTGAATTAAAGTTTGATGAAAATGGTTATATTACAAATCTTCAAGATTTATTAGATCAAGATAAACAAAATGGTCGTATTGGTAAAGTAACAGAGGCATTAGATGACAGAGAAGACTTATTAAAGAGTAATAGTAGTGTCTTAAATAGGTATTTAGATACTTATATTGCTGATAAAGAAAAAGAACTAAAAGAAGCTGGAGAAGGTTTTAAAGGTGGTATTGCTAAAGAGTTGGAAGCTTTATATAGTGCCAAAGATTACTTAAATGAAAAGAGAGACTCTTCAATGTTTGATCGATTAAGAGCTAAAAAAGGAGATATAAAAACAGGTAAAGTTGAGAATGATCTCGATGAAAATAAAAATACTAAGGAAATGCTTACGAAAGACATTGATGGTGGATTTGAACAATTACTAAATGCTATGACAGCAACATTAAGAGATATCAAGAAGAAAGAAGATAGTAGTAAAGACAAGAAAAAATAGAATAAGGAGGAGTTATAATGGAAGAGAATAGATACTTAATACCAGCCAACTCGAAGAAGTCCCAATTAATATTTGGGTACTTTACAGGTTTTGATTTGGCTGTGTTTGGAATAGGTATTTTATTTACAGGAGTAGGATTATTTTTCTTAAAAACAAATAAAATAGCCGAAATGTTATTAATATTAAGCCCAGCAATAATAACAGGATTTCTTGTAATGCCAGTACCTAATTATCACAATGTCATGACATTATTAAGTAATATTTGGAAGTTCTACACAGGAAGAAAAAAATACTATTGGAGAGGTTGGTGTGTAACAAGTGGCGAAGACAGAAAGTAAAAAAGCAGTTACTTATGATAGTAAGTATACAGAAGATTGGGTTCCAATTAAATCAATCATGAATGGAATGGTGCAATTAGATAATGGTTACTATGTAACAGGTGTTAAAGTTGAACCTAAAAATATTTTCATTATGGATCAAGGTACACAAGAAAATGTTATCTTCAATTTAAGAAACTTTTACAATATGATTGATTACGAATTTTGGTTAGTAGTTGCTGATAGGCCAGTTGATATTAATGTTTATTTAGCTAACTTACAACTTCAATATTCGAAAACTCCTAATGGCGCAATAAGAAAGATAATTGTCCAAGATATCGATAAAGCCAATATGTTTATGGGTGCTGAATATAACGTTGTTGATACCGAATACTTTATTCTTTTTAAAGAAAAGAAAATGGAAATTATTCAAAAAAGAATTCATAACTTAATAGCAGCTTTAGCTAATTGTGGAATTAATGCTACTCAAGTATCTAATTCTGATATCAGAATGATTTTAGATAATTTCTTAAATGGGGGAACAACAACTAATTTTGGGACGGTGATGCCTTTATGAACATAAAAAGTGAATTAGCCCCTAAGGGAATCCAATTTAAACCAACAGAATTTGTAATTAGTGGTAAGTATGCTACAATTCTTACAGTTATTAGTTACCCTAAATACATTGCTAATGGTTATTTATCAAATATTACTAATTTATCTGGAATAAAGATTGTTGCGAAACATATCCCAATTGAGTTTTCCACTTTACAAAGAATGCTTAATAAAGAGATAGCCGATTTAAAAATGCGTTATCAATCGGAAAATGATAAAACGATTCAAGAACGAATTAGACAAGATTATGAGTCATTAGAACAATTTATTTCAATGCTTGCAAGTACGCAAGCAAGAATCTATGATTTTCAAATGCATATTATGATTACGGCTGACAATAAAGAAGAACTAGAACTAAAGAAGATGCAAGTACGTAGTTTCATCGATGCCTTGGGAATGCGTGCTGTGCCACTTATGTTTGAACAAGAAAAAGTTCTTAAATCAATTATTCCAATTTTTCCAAAACAAGATATTGAATCAAGAATTGGAACGCCAATTCCAAGTGTTACAATTGCAGCAATGTATCCCTTTGTTTTTGATAGTATTAAGGATCCTGAAAATGCATCACTTCTTGGTGTTGATTTCTCGGGTGGTGTTGTCCTATTTAATCAATTCTTCTTTAAAATTAAGAAAGAACATAATCGTAATAATGCCAACATGATTATCTTAGGTACGTCAGGAAGTGGTAAATCAACAGCTGCCAAACTATTAATTAGAGGACATATTAGAAATGGTTATAAAGTTGTTTGTATCGATCCAGAAGGTGAGTTGGAAGACTTATGCCGTGCTCTAAATGGTAGTTTCCTAGATTTAGGAAAAGGTGGCCAGTTTGGGATGATAAATCCTTTAGAAGTTGTTTTAGATAGTGATGAAGAAGATGCTGAATCTGGTCTTGGGTACACCATTTTAACAAGAACGCTCCAATCAGTTAAAGCATTTATGAAGTATTATACTCCTTCCATTGAAGATGATGTCTTAACGATGTTTAGTGATGTTTTGCAAGATACTTATAAGAGATTTAAAATCGATTTTGATACCGATTTTTCAAAGTTTACATCAGAGGATTATCCAACATTTGATGATGTTTATGCCACGATTAAAGGACGTCTTTTATCAATGCCTGATAAGACGCAAGAGAGAGATGTAATGGAGCGACTTGAACTACGTGTAAGACCTTTAATTAAAGAATTAAGATACTATTTTACAGGACATACGACTTTAAATATTGATAGTGATATAATTGTCTTTAATATTAAAGAGTTAATGAACTCTGATGAAAATATCCGTAATGCTTTGTTCTTTAATATCCTAAAATATGCTTGGGGATTATGCTTAGATAGAGAAAAAACATCAGTATTATCTGTTGATGAAGCCCATGTTTTATTATCGACGAGAAATGAATTAGGTGCGGAGTTCCTAGCTCAAATTCAAAGAAGAAGTCGTAAGTATAATGCTGGAACGATAATTATTACTCAGCAGCCAACGGACTTTGCGGCACCTAACTTAATAATGCATGGGAAAGCCATATTTGATAATGCCTCATATTATTTAATAATGGGTCTTAAAAAACAAGCAGTAGATGATTTAGCTTTGTTAATTGACTTAAATGAAAGTGAAATGGACAGTATTAAATACTTTAATCAAGGAGAAGCGTTATTTGTCTGTGGTAGCAGAAGAATGCGAATGAATGTTATTTGTACACAAGATGAGTTAGATTCCTTTGGAACAGGTGGTGGATTATAAAAAATTATAACTTTAAGTCATTGCAATAGTGGCTTTTTGTATGCATTAATCTAATTATTGAAAAGATTAGTAAAAAATTAAAGAAATTTAACGAAAAAAAGAGAAAATAGAGAAAAAAGCTAGAATATATATAGTGAAAGGACAGGATTGATGTTCTTTTAATATACAAAGAAATGGGGGGGTAAATAATACCCAAAAGAAAAGAATTTCCTTCTTTAAAAGTTGTTAATGCTGTCATGTTTCACACAATGTTTAATTATCCTAATGGTAAAAAGTATGTTTCTTTTATCTTATCTAAACTATTAGATAATAACAAATTGCTTAAAGATATGCAAATAATTAGTAATGATGTTCCTAAAAATAAAGAAAAGATTGTTTCAGGAAAATGTGACTTTGTTTGTAATTTTGATGATACTTTAGTTACTATTGAGATGAATAACAATTCTAGTATTGATGTCCTTCATCGTAACATGGACTATATCAATAAACAATTTAATGCTTTAGTTAAAGATAGTAAGAGTTATCATAAGTATCGTCAAAGTATCTTAATTAATTTTAATAATTTCGCATTTGTTGGTAAAGATGACACTTATTATGTTTATTATTTAAAAGATAGAGATGGTACAGTGTTAACTGATGCGATAATTATAATTAATATCTATATTCCCAATTTACGAAAAAAATGCTATAATCTAGGTATCGAAGGGTTAGATGAGATAGAGAAATTCATCTATGCTCAAATTGAAGAAGATAATGAAAAATTAGATTCATTAATGATGGACATAGTGAAAGAATATGTAAGTGATGCTACTTCTCTTTCAAATAACGATGATGATTTAAAGTTTAATTATGATCGAGAGTTAGCTGCAAGAGAAGAGTTACAATATGTCTGGGAAGAAAGAGCTTTTGATAGAGGTCTTGAACGAGGTCTTAAACAAGGAATTGAGCAAGAAAAAATGCTATGTTAAAGCTATGTATACTAAAAAAATCAGTCTAGAAGATATAGCTAGTATAGCCCAGTTGGATATTTCGAAAATAAAAGAAATATTAGAAATAAACTAAATATACTTTAAAAATTAAGAATTATTGAAAAACTATTACTTAGTTTTTTTTTGTTTGAAATAATAAAGTAATTAGTATCAATAGATCTTAACAAAATCTTAATATTTTCTTAACTAAATTCTTAATATCTATATTTTAAAATAATAATAGAAAATTCTAAATAATTTATTTTTGTAAGTTACTTGTCACTTTGCGATAATAAAATCTTAAATAAGAGCTTATTTAAATAAATTTTTGGAAATGCTACTTAAAATATACAAGATGTAAGTTAAATTCTATAGAATGCAACTCGAGTTCGTAGTAAATTGTTGTTGAGGTGATGTTATGAAAATTTTAATACTTACTGCTAAATTTGGTTATGGTCATACTAGTGCTGCTTATTCTATAAAAGAAAAAATATTATTAGAAAACTCTGATTACAATGTCGAAGTAATCGACTTTATAGAATATTTATTTCCTAAAACTAGCAAGATAATTTATGGAATCTTTAATTTCTTAGTTAATAAATGTTGTACCTTATATAATTTTTTAAATAAAATAGCTTCTAAAAATAGTAAAGCACCATTAAAAAGTTTTATTGTAAGAAAAATAGATAAATTATTAAATGACAATAATGTTGATATGTGTATTTCTGTATTTCCCATCTGCTCGCAATATATCTCCGCTTACAAGACATTAAAAAAATCTAAAATTATCTTAAATACTTGTATAACTGACATTGATGTTTGCAAAGAATGGGTTAGTAATGAAACTAATTTATACTTTGTAGCAAGTGAAAAAACAAAAGGTAATTTAATAAATATGGGTATTTCTAAAGAAAAAATTATTGTATCTGGAATACCTGTTAAAAGGAAATTTAATTGTAAAAAGGATTTAAAAACAAAAAAGAATATTTTAATAATGGGTGGAGGTTTAGGACTTATTCCTACGATAGATGATTTTTTAAATGCTTTAGATAGTAATAAAAGTTTTACAATAAATGTAATTGTGGGTAATAACCAAAAATTGTATGCTAAGATTTCTAAAAAATATAAAAATATAAATGTCATAGGCTTTACTGATGAAGTTTATAAATACATGAAAGAAGCTTCATTAATTGTAACTAAAGCTGGAGGAGTAACCATGTTTGAAGCGATTGAAGAAGAAACTCCCTTATTTATAATTAAACCTTTTTTAAAACAAGAAATGGGCAATGCTTTATTTATAGAAAATAATAATATTGGAAAAGTAGTTTGGGATAAAAATAATTCTCTTACAAGTGATATTTTAAGATTAATTGAAAATAAAGAGCAAAGGTTAGAAATGATAAATAATATGAAAAAAATAAAGATGGATTTAGAAAATACTTCATATGCATCTTTAAAAAAAGAAAGGGTCTTGTAATGCAATATTTTTTAGTTTTATTAGTAATTATTTTAATATATTTGATTTATGCTCTTATTCCATCATTATGGTTTAAAGTAATGTATAAAATAAAAAGAAAAGAGAATGATAAGATAATTTATTTAACTTTTGATGATGGTCCAAGTAGTAAATATACAAATAAATTATTAGATGTTTTAAAGAAATATAATATAAAAGCTAGCTTTTTTTGTGTTGCTTCCTTTGCTTTAGAAAATAAAGATATTATAAAAAGAATAGAAAAAGATGGTCATATAATCGGCTTACATTCGTTAAAACATGAAAACGCTTATTTGATGGATATTTTTAAAACAAATAAAGATTTTAAAAATAGTTTAAAAATTATGAAAGATTTAGGCCTTAATATAAAATATTTTCGTCCACCATGGGGAGATTTAAATTTAGCAAGTTTGTTTAATATAAGAAAGTATCATTTTAAGTTAATTTTATGGCATGTCATGGCGGAAGATTGGAAAAAAGATACGACTGCTTTTGATATAGAAGTTAAATTATTACAGCGTATTAAAGGGGGAGATATTGTTTGCTTACATGATGGAAGAGGAAAAAATAATGCTCCTTTAATAACTATTGAAGCATTAGATAAAGCAATACCAATATTATTAGGAAAAGGATTTGTTTTTCAAACAGTGGATAAGTATAATGAAAAATAAACGTTTAGTAAAAAATATTTTTAATGCTATTTTCTTTATTATAATAGTTATTTTAACTTTTTACATGATCTTTAAAGACAATGATATAAAAAGTATTATTAGTACTATCAAAAATGTTAATTTGCTATATATTATTCTTGCTGTTATTTTTATGTTTATCTTTATATTATGTGAAGGCATAAATATTAGAAGAGTATTAAAAAATTGTGGTTATAAAATAAGTATTATACAATCTTTTAAGTATGCGCTAGTTGGTTTTTTCTTTAGTTCAATAACACCAGGAGCAAGTGGAGGAGATCCAACACAACTTTATTTTATGACGAAAGATAAATTACCAGTAGCTCATTCTGCCCTTGCTTTATTAGTGGAATTATCAAGTTTTCAATTAGTATCTATCACAATAGCTATTGTAGGATTTATTTATAATTATGATTTATTAATGAATAATATTGGTAATGTAAAATATTTAATATTTTTAGGGCTAATTATTAATATTATTATTTTATTATTTTTGCTAGTAATGCTTTTTTCACGTGTATTTGCTTATAAATTATTAAAAATTATTTGTCAAATATTAAAGTTGTTTAAATATAAAAAGATTAATGAATTTAAAAATAAGTTTAGTAGCCAAATAGAAGAATATCATAAGTGTGCAATCTATTTAAAGAGTAATAAATTAGTCATTTATAAAATAATTCTTACTACTACTTTTCAACTTGTTTTGTATCATAGTATTCCTTATTTAGTATATTTATCCTTTGGCTTAAATAAAGTAAGTTATTTAACTTTTATCTTCATGGAAGCTGTATTATATATATCTGTTTCATCGCTCCCATTACCTGGCTCTATGGGTGTTTCAGAAGGGGGATTTATGATAATGTTTAAAATGTTTTTTCCAGCAAATATTTTAAGTAGTGCAATGCTTTTATCAAGAGGAATAAGTTTTTATCTATTTGTTATTATTAGTGGTTTATTAATTACTTTATTTGTATTAATAGATAAAAAATCTAAATAAGATTACTTGAATTTGGGTAATTAATAGATGTTAAAGATGAAGTGGAAATAGAAGAAGAGAAATTAGATAATTATTTAGTTAAGATAGAAGGAAATCAAGAGAGTGGTTTTACAATCACAAATACAATCATAATAGAGAATCCATATACAGGATTTAAGACAGCGATAATGGTAATAGTAATAGTGTTAAGTATAATCTTAATCTATATTTGTTATTATTTTAGAGATAAGAGAAATAGACTATATAAAATATAAAACTAATATAATAGAACAGATAATGATTTAAACTCTGTTCTTTTTTTGATAAAATAAAGATATGAAAGAGGAATTTAAAAATGAAAAGTAAAGATTTAAATATGAAAAATATAATTATTGTAATTTTAGTAACTGTATTTTCTTTTTGGGTAATAAATAATTTTAAAATAATAGGTAATATTTTAAAAATTATTCTTAATGTTATGATGCCTTTCATAATAGGAGGAGTTATTGCTTTTATTTTAAATATTCCAATGTCTAAAATTGAAAAACTATTAAAAAAGAAAATAAGGAACAAAGATGGACTAGTAAGAACAATCTCTATAACTTTATCTTTAATGGCATTAATATTAGTATTATCTTTTATAGCATTATTAATTGTTCCACTTTTAGTAGATAATATTAAAAATTTAATAGATAATGTTCCCTTATTAGTAGAAAATACCAAAGTATTTGTTTTAGATTTATTAGATAAATATCCAGACATTCAACAAGAGCTTGCTAATAGTTTTAATGAAGCAACTAATTGGGAGAATATAATATCTAATATTTTAACTTATTTAGTAAATGGTGCAATGGGCTTTATTAGTAGCTTAGTATCTGGCTTTATTACTTTTTTTACAGGGATTATCTTTGCCATCTATATGTTATCTCAGAAAGAATATTTAATTAGAATTAGTAAAAAAATTGTGTATAGTATATTAGATGAAAGTAAAGCTAAAAAGGTTATTGAAATAGGAAGTCTTGCAAATAGAACTTTTAATAAATTTATTTTAGGGCAATGTAGTGAAGCGGTAATATTAGGATTTATTATGTTTATAGTTTGTACGTTATGTCGTTTTCCTTATGCCCTTATAATAGCGGTTTTAACAACAATAACAGCTTTAATACCAATATTTGGAGCATTTATAGCAGCAGGAGTCGGTGTTGTTTTAATAGCAATTTCTAATCCTTTACAAGCTCTATGCTTTATCATAGTATTTTTAATAATTCAACAAATAGAAGGAAATTTTATTTATCCACATGTAGTAGGTGCATCAGTTGAATTATCACCAATGTGGACATTATTTGCTGCTATAATTGGTGGTAATTTATTTGGTATTGTAGGAATGCTTTTAGGGCTTCCAATAGCATCTATTTTATATGCTGTAATAAAAAATCTTGTAAATAATCGTTTGGAAGAAAAAAAGATTAAGGTTAGTTAAAATAAAGAAGGAAGGAAAGCAATGAAAGTATTAATTTTAAGTTTTAGTTCTAATATAGTAAATGAAGATAGTTTTATTCCTAATAAGATTGGACTTACTTTCTCTTGTGTAAAACTTTGTCAAGATACTTTACATTCTTTTGGATATGAAAATGTTCATATTTGTATAAATAGAAAAGATATTAGAAAATGTATGGCTTGTGGTAAGAGAGGTTGGGGAAAATGTTTAGATACCAATAAATGTGTTTTAAATGACGATTTTAATGATATATATGAAGAAATGTCTAATTATGATGCCTATATATTTATTACTCCAGTGTATTTTTATGAAATGAGCGAAAGCGCTAAAACTTTTTTTGATAGATTAAAAAGGTGTGACTCTTTCAATGAAAATTCTAAATTAAGAGGTAAAAGAATAGTGTGTATAGCATGTGCAGGAGGAAGTGGTTCTGGTACAGAAGAAACATTACAAGCATTTGATAGATTAAATTATTTTTTGAAAACAAATATGCATGGTCGTATACCTGTAACTAAAAATACTTTTGAAAAGCAAAAAAGAGAAATTGAAAAACTTATGAGTTTTGAAAAATAAAGAAAGAAGGAAAATAAAGATGAAAAAATTTTTAAAACTAATATGTCTAATGATGGTAGCTATAACTATTTTAGGTTGTGGCAAAAGTGAGGAAGAAGTAGAAGAAAAAGAGGAAAAGAAGGCTAAGAATGTAGATATTGCTGAACTTTATTATAATTTTGCTAAAGAATTTCAAGAAAAGAATAATACCGAAATATATACAAGATTTGCTGATGTAGATAGTAATGGAACTATTGAAATGCTTTTTGGGTATCAAGAAAATGATGAAAATTATGCAACAGTAATTTACGTTAATGATAATGATGAAGTAGTTAATCCTGGATTTATCAAAGGTGTCAATCTCCTTGCCCATTTTTTAATGGATTTTGATTATAAATTTACTTGGTTTTTATTTAGTGGTAGTCCTAATAATTCTTCAGATAATACTTTTTATAGTTGCATTGATTTAATTAATAAAGATATTGGAGCCGAAAAAATAAAACCGATTAGTGTTGAAGAAATTAGAAGAAATTATTCGTTTACTCAAGCCTATGCCTATATAACTAAACCTACAGAAGTTACTTTAGAATGCTTTAAAACAATGTATGATAGTGTTACGACGACCGAAGAATTAGTAGGAGAAGAACAAGTTTCTATGGTAAAAGAATCAATTGATAAAAAAAGAAAAGAAAAAGAAAATGGAACTAATACAGAGACTACTTTTAAAGTAGGTGAGTATAATGTTAAATTTGGTAAATATAAATGGAATTATCCCGATAATTCAGGAGCGGTTTATTATACTTTAAATAGTGATTATACTTGTCTTTATGAAGAAAGTAGTGGGAAGAAAGAAAATTGTACTTTTAGTGTTGGAATAGCAACAGATGGGCAAGATATATCAAGTGCTAAAGATATTCCAGCAATTCTTTTTAAACATGGTGAATACACAAGAAGTTATTTTCCAACTCCTAAAGGATTTAGAGATACAGACTTAGAATATTTTGAGTATATAGGATAAAGGAGAAATAGATTATGAGTAGAGAATATGTCGAAGATTGGTTAAGTAAATTAAAAGATTATTGGTTTAATAAAGATTAATGCTACTTCTTTATTTATAGATGCTACTTATTATTAAGAAACACCATTTATGAAACCTTATACTAAATTTGAGGAGATAATCGAAGAGTGGCAACATATCAAAAAGGAAGATATCAAGAAAATAGATTTTAATATATTGGCTATTGATGGATACACAGTTATCGCTCATTGGTATTTGGAACAAAATAATGATATTTTTGATGGAATCTATGAAATAAGATTTAATAATAGTTTAAATTGTGTTTATTTTAAAAGTTGGGAGATGAAAAAAGAAAATGAAACGAATAAATAGATTTATAGTGTGTGCTATATTTGCATTTATGTTTTTGATAAGTAATGTAAAAGCAAATCCCTATAAAAACACCCAAACGATAGATGGTGTTACAACTGTTCCTTGTACTTATTTTGCTTGGCAACAAGCTTATGAAAATGCAGGTGTTTCGCTACCTGGGTGGGGTAATGCTGGTACTTGGTATAATAGTGCTATAAAAGCAGGATACTCAGTTGGAAGTGAGCCACGACCTAATTCCATAGCTATTTGGAGTCGAAATAAATTTGGCCACGTAGCTTATGTTGTTTCTGTTGAAGGAGATACCATGACAATTAATGAAGGTGGTGTTTATGACTTTTCATATAATGAAGAAACTGGAGAATCGACGAAAGTACCTTATAATGGCAATGGAATTATTTATGGTAATATTGCCCCTTCAAGTGGTGTAAGAAATGAAGATTCGGTTTTACTTGGTTTTATTTATTTAGATGATGCTCCTAAAACACCAGTTAAGAAAACAGAAAAACAAACAGAAACTCCGAAAAAAGAAAATGCAAAAGTAGAAACTAAAGAAGAAGTCAAAAAAGAAAAATCAAAAAATAATAACTTGCGTAGTTTGATAATCAAAGGAATAGACTTTGAATTTAAAAAAGATGTTCTAGATTATAAACTCAGTGTGGAAAATGAAGTAGATAAGATAGAAATAACAGCAGAAGTAGAAGATAAAACAGCTAAAGTTTTACTAGAACCTAGTTATAATTTAGAAGTTGGAGATAATGAGATTACAATTAATGTTGAAGCTGAAGATGGGGCTAAAAAAGATTATAAAATAAATATAAATCGAAAAGAAAAAATTATTGAAGAAAAAATAGAAGAACAGGAAGAAAAACAAGACGATGAGAAAGATGAGAAAGAAAATAAAATTTCTTCTAAGAAAATAGTTATTATAAGTAGCATTTTAGTAATTATACTTATCTTAGCAGTAGTTATAATTATTGTTTTGAAGAGAAAAAATAATAGCAAAAAGTAAATTGCTTTATTTTTTATCATTTTTCGCAAACTTTTGTTTGACAAATGAAACTGTTTTAGATATAATTAAATTACAAAAGGTAAGAGATACAGGATATAAAAGGTTGGGGGATTTATGAAAAAGTTTGGAAAATTTTTGTTGTGTCTTGAAGTTTGTTTGTTCATATTTGGAAAGTCTGTTAGTGCAGCTAGTAATCCATATCCTAAAATGCAAACAATTGATGAAGTAACGACGGTTAGTTGTACTTATTTTGCCTGGCAACAAGTTTATGAGAAATTAGGTATCGAACTTCCAAGATGGGGAAATGCTGTTAATTGGTATGAAAGAGCTAAGAAGGCAAATTTTCAAGTTGGAAGTGAGGCAAGAGCTAATTCGATTGCTGTATGGCAAAATAGTAATAGTATTTATGGGCATGTAGCTTATGTGTTAAGAGTAAATGGGAATAGCATGTTTATAAATGAGGGTGGAATTACAACTTTAAAACATAATCAAGAGACAAATGAGATAGTAAAAATACCTTATAATGGTGATGGTATTTATTACAATAATGTTGTTCCAGCAAATAAAAATAGAAGTGAAACATCGTTACTTGTCGGTTTTATTTATTTAACTAATGAACTGCCAAAAGATAATAATCAAGACAAAAAAAATATTTTACAAGAAGTTGAAAATAATGAAAATGATAATACAAATAAGGATATTACTTATTCTACTATAAATGAACAAGAAAAGAATGAAGAGTCTAAAAAACATATATTCAATAAAGAAGACAAAAAGATTGCAAAAAAGAAAAAAGTCAAACAAGAAGAAAATATTAAAAGTAATTTAAACTCAAACCAAGAGAAAGTAGTAGAATTAAAAACTTCAAAAACTTCTAAAGAAATAATGCCGAAGCAAAATGAAAATTTGTCGGTTTTACGAAATTTAAGTACTACTATTTTCTCTTTATTTTTAATGCTTTTAAAATTAATAAATATCGTTTAGTTAGTGAAGACAAATTAAAAAAAATTTTTGTAAAATTGGTGTAAGTCCTTTGCAATGCCAATGATATTAATGTTATAATAAGTATGGTGAGTACAATGGCGAAGAAGAAAAAAACAAAAGATAGTGAACCAAAAGGTTTTCAATATAGTGTTGAACTTACAGGTTTAGTCTTAGTTTTAATTGGAATAATTGGCTTTGGCTTTGGTCTTGTTGGTAGTTTTATTAAAAAATTTGCCATGTTTTTAGTTGGAGAATGGTGGCCAATTATTTTGTTTTTTGTTATCTATATTGGAATATTAATGATGTTTAAAAGAAAGTTACCTAATTTTTTTACTTCTAAGTTATTAGGATTTTATATTATAGTAATAGTGTTACTTACAGCATCACATTATACTTATATGACTATTAATAAAGGTAATGCTATTATTAAAGCAACTCTTGATATGTATGAAAAGCGCATTGCCACAATTAGTTCATCTGCTGGATTGATGGCAACAGGACAAACTGATTATGCTATTGGTGGGGGAATACTTGGGGGGATTGTTTCCATGTGCTTTAGTTCTTTATTTGGAGTAACTGGAACCATTATTGTACTTGTTGTTATGTGTATTTTTGGAATTATTTTATTTTTTGATGTTAATATGGCTGACATATTTGATAAAATTAAAGGATTCTTTGCTAAACTTAAAAATAGTCGAAATGATGATGAGGATGAAGAAAGTGATGAATTAGAAGATTATACAATTAATAATGATAAAGAAGATAAAGTTATTATAACGAGTGTTGAAGAATTAAAAAATCATCTTGAAGAGCCTGGTATTAAAGAAAACAATACTGATGCTGATATTATTCCTAAAGAAAATATAAGTAATGATAGTTACAAGTTACCATCGCTAGATTTACTTGATAATCCTGAAGCTCCTAAAAAAGTTAATTCAAATACTTTTGTTGCAGAAAAGAAAAATATTTTAGAGCGAGTACTAGCTGATTTTGGAATAAGTGGGAAAGTTGTGGAAATTCATGTTGGTCCTGCTGTTACGCAATACGAAGTCCAAATTCCAAATGGAACAAAAGTTAGTAGGATAGTTAATATAAATAAAGAAATTGCTCTAGCATTAGCTGCTAAAGATGTCCGTATCCAAGCTCCAATACCAGGGAAAAGCACAATAGGTGTTGAGATTCCTAACCCTGTTATAAGCTCTGTAAGAATTAAAGAAGTAGTAGGTAACGTTCCTAAAAGTCAAGAAGGAGCTAAAATACTTGCAAGCTTAGGAAAAGATATTATGGGACGTGTTCAAACTGCTGATATAGCTAAAATGCCACACTTACTTGTTGCAGGGTCTACTGGTAGTGGTAAATCAGTATGTATTAATAGTTTTATTGCCACTATTTTACTTAAGTATCGACCTGATGAAGTCAAATTAATGATGGTTGATCCTAAAAAAGTCGAATTATCTAATTATAATGGAGTTCCACATTTATTGTGTCCTGTTATTACCGACCCAAAACTTGCTAATACGGCCTTACAAAAAATAGTTGTAGAAATGGAAAGACGTTACGAAGTATTTAGTGATGAAGGGGTAAAAAACATTGCTGGATATAATGAGAAAATAGATAAAAAAAATAAAAACAGTAACGTTAAAATTCCAAGAATGTCTTATATTGTTGTGATAATTGATGAATTAGCTGATCTTATGCTTGTTGCTGCTAAAGAAGTTGAAGATTCGATAATGCGAATTACTCAGATGGCAAGAGCAGCGGGTATTCACTTAATTGTTGCGACTCAAAGACCAAGTACAGATGTTATTACAGGAGTTGTTAAAGCAAATATTCCTTCCCGTATTGCCTTTGCAGTAGCAACGCAGATTGATTCAAGAACAATTTTAGATATGGGTGGAGCAGAAAAGCTACTTGGAAAAGGAGATATGTTATATCTTCCAATGGGTGAAAATGCCCCAATTAGAATTCAAGGATGTTTTATCTCTGATGATGAAATAAGAAGAGTAATAGAATATGTTACTAAAGAACAAAGTGCGGAATACGATAACTCGATTTTAGAACCAGCTACTAACGATCATAATCCGGTTAGTGGCGATAAAGAATCGTTTGATGATCCACTTTATAATGAAATAGTTGAGTTTGCTGTTCAAACGGGAAAAATAAGTGCTTCGCTATTACAAAGAAGATTTAGACTCGGATATAATAGAGCAGCGAGAATTGTTGATTTATTAGAAGAAAGAGGCATTATCGGACCACAAAATGGCTCAAAACCAAGAGAGGTTTTAGTTAAAGTAGAAAATAAAGAAGAAAGTGAGTAGTAATTTTCTTCTTTTTATGTTATATTATTTTTTATTCAAAGGGGGATTATAATGAAGAATTTATACGATTATGATATTTTAGTTTATGAAGTATTTCATCGCTGTTGGCATATTTTAGAATATATTGAAAAACATCCAGATATGGATGAATTAGAAAAAGAAGTAATATCTAACACAATTATGGATGCTTTAGTTTATAAAGGATTAATTAATAAAGATGAAGAGACTTTAGATTTAGACCATTTATGTATTAGAAAAAGTAAAGATTATTTTAAATATCAAGAAAGTCCTAATGCTACAGGGATTCCTTTATGGTTAAAAGAAAAATTAAGAGCTAAAAAGGTAAAAATAACTTCAGGAATGCCAATTACTTTGTTTTTAGCAAAATCTCCTAGAATAACACACTTTTGTCTATATGATGTATGTCATGCAGTTAGTACAGTATTTGAAGATTTTACTAATATTTCAGCTATTTACGATTCACCAACTAGAAAAGGTGTAAGATTAACTGAGGATAGACCTTTTTTGGAAGTTGATATTAATGGAGAATCATACTTAATTGATGTTTTATTAAAAAGGATGTACAAGAAAAGTTTTTTTGTTAAAAACTTTAATATGGAAATTACTTTTACTAAAAGTAAGAAAAATTTTGATGAGAAGGATAAGAAATATTTTAATGAAGAGATAGCTAAAGAAAGCGAATATTTTGGTAATACTTTATTTGCTTTAAGAAATTTTTTAGGAATTATTAAAGATTGTGAAGGAACAGCGGAAATGTATTATGAATTAGAACAGTCAAAGAAGAATGAGCCAGAGGCTTGGAAAGAATTAGCATATGAAGAAGAGTGCTATAAAGTGTGGGAAAGGCGATACTTTAAACAAAATTAAAAAAGTTTACATTTTTTGACACTAAATTAAGAAAATGTGAATTTGTCAATTTTTCGATTACTCTCAAAATATCAAAACAATAATCTGAAAATTGTGATTTTACAAGGAATTTCCTATATGTTATAGTACAATCTAAGATATGAGCAGAATGTCGATTTTGCCTTTTTTCTTATTTACTTTTTAGGGGGTTGGTTGATTATCAATTACTTTAGGAGGGATGTAAGATTAAAGGAGGTATTCTTTATGAAGAAAATGAACAGAAGTTTGTTAGTAATCATAAAAATATTATTGTTTATTATAATATACCTAATGTTATGTAAATAAGAAAAACCGATACTTTTGTATCGGAGTCCAACACAAAGGCTCCAAGCAATCGCTCGTGTCTTTATAATTAGATAATAACATGTTTTAATATAAAGTTCAATCATAAAATTTCCCATATTTTTATATCGTTAATTTTCATTTGGAAGTCCGTTTTGGTAAAAAAAAACGGACTTCCAAATGAAAATTAACGACGTTGTTTTTTAGTAAGATGATGATATTGTTTTTTCTTTAATTTTACAGTATTATTTACTTTAGACATATGAATTTTCCTTTCTTTTTTGCAGAAAAATATTATAGATTATTCGTATGTCTTTTTCAATGCTGAAGTGTTGCACTTTAAATTTAAATTAACAAAATTTTGTAATATTGACATAATGTATAATAAATATATATAATAAAACATAGAAAGAAAGTGAAAACTATGAAGAAAAAAATATTAGCATTAGTGTTATGTGGGGTGATGATTTTAGGAATAACTGGTTGTGGCAATTCGGAAAATGAAAATAAAAAGACTGAAGATAATACTAAAACAGAGCAGACTACTAAAATAAATAAAGATGTAAGTAATGGGATGATATCTTGTATAAGTCCCTATGGAAATGAAACAAAAACTGAAACAGAAGATACTACAATAGAAAATAGTATTGCAACGAAACATATTATTACAGAAGTTAATAATTATAGTAATGATGATGAATATAAAAAAGAATGTGATTATGCTAAAACAATGGAAAATCCTCTTTGGGAAGGATATCAAAATGATAAAGTAACTTGTGATGATAGTACTAAAATGATTACTCATATAAAAACTTATATAAAAGATGAAAATTTAAGTGAAGTTTATAATATAAAAAAATATACAAAAGATAATGGTACATTTGATTCAAAAGGTTATACTGAAGAATTAGAAGAATATAAATATGTTTGTACTATTAAATAGGTGAATAGTTATGAGTAAAATAAAATCTTTTATGCATACAATTTTAAATATTATAATTAATATAGCTGTCGGAGCAGTGTGTTCCCTTATACCTCTTGGGATAATGTATGCGGTAAATCAAACATCTAATTCTAGGATTAAACAATACGGAGAAAGTAGCCCACAAGGTATTGAAGCAATGAAAATTTCCAAATGGTGCAATATTATAGGTATAATTGCTCTAATAATTATTGTTTTCTTTGTTATAAAAGAAATAATAAAAACTTTAAAAAAGGAAACGGACTTTATTAAAGAAATGAACACTAACTATTCATCTATAAGTTATATAGACCTTGATAATAAAAATGATGATGACATAAAAGTAGAAGAAAATATCTGGGGTGAAAAAGTTTATAAAAACTCTCATGGTGAAGTTGTCGCCAAAGCGGAGAAAGGTTTATTTGGGGATGAAGTTATAAGAGATGCTAACAATACCATTGTTGGGAAAGGTACATATAACTCATTTACAGGAAAAACTACGTATCAAAATAATAACTATAGTAATATCGCTGAAAAGAAAAGTGATGTATTTGGAAATAAGACAATTAAAACGAAAGATGGGAAAGTTTATGAAGAACAAAATAATGTTTTTGGTTCAAAATTAAAAAAGAAGTAATTAAGGTTATCAAATGATAGTCTTTTTTTGAAGAATAAATTAGAAAAATACGAAGAAAATAAAAAAACTATAGTAAGTCTGTGCTATAATAAAATTAATTAGAAATGGAGAATTAATATGTTTTTTAGTAAAAAGAAAAATTTAGAAGAAGCCCCTTTAGGATATTGGGAAGAAAAGTCTTATATGATGATTATTCCTCAAAATGAATTAAGAAATCCGTTAGTGGGTTTATTTGATAGAGTAGCGGATATCAAAGGAGTAAAAATATTAGAGCAAAGAGAACTATCTGATAAAGAACCAGGATATATAAAAGTAAGTTATGAAAGTGATGAATATGAAATTGGTTTTTATCCCACAGGTTTTAATTTACAAGAGAGTTATTTAACAAATAATTATTATTTTAAAGATGAAGAAATAGAGCATTTGCGAAACACTCATCGAGCATTAACTATTTTTATGGATTTTAAAAGTGATGTAAAAAAATCTTATCACCTACAATTAAAAATAGCAGAAGCAATGATTCCTGACATGCTAGCTTTAGTAGATGAAAGTGCAGAAAGATTAATTCCTTATAAATGGGTGGAAATGACAATTAATACCAATGTTGTTCCTAGTGCCAATGACTTATTTGTTGTGCAAGCTGTTTTAGGTAAAAACGATGAGGTATGGCTTCACACTCATGGCTTATCTCGTTGTGGATTAACAGAACTAGAAGTATTTGAAGCAAATAAAGAAAATTATAATAGCTACTATGCTTTAATTTCTACTTTTGCCAGTTATCTTATTGATAAAATTGGAGAAAATTTTAATCCAAGGGAAGATAGTGCTTATATTGGTGTGTTAAGTGATAATAGTCCAGTAGTAGTAACAGCTCTTTCTTGGACTGAAGCCTTAAATTATTATCCGAAATTAAAATTAGGTGGGTTAAAAGATAGAAAAGAAAGTCATAATACACATTCTAGTGTTATCTTTTTGTATCAAAGTGAAGAAGATGAAAAGGCAAAACGTGTAAGTAAAGTTAGTATTTATGATAAGTTATGGCTTGATAACCCAATCTTTTTTATTAGTAACGAAGAAACTAATCGAATGAAAGCCTTAGCTATTGAAAGATTTTCTTATGTTTTAGAACAATTTAAAAATAAAGATAATAAAATAATTATCAAAGTTGGTATGAAAACTGCTGATTTAGAAAATACAGATTCCCTAGAGCATATTTGGTTTGAGTTATTAGAAATTAAAGGTAATAAATTTAAAGCTAAATTAACACAAGAACCTTATAATATTCCTGATATTAAAGTAGGAGATGAAGTTTGGTTTAAAGTAAGTGAAATAACTGATTGGATTATCTATACAAAAGAATATGCTATAAATCCAGGAACAGTTTATCTAATATCATAAGGAGTTTTAAAGTGAGTATTTTAGAGGATAATCAAGACTATGTGTTAGAAGAGTTTGAAAATACCCTGTTTTCTAAAAATATAGAAGAGGTTAATTTTAAAAAGTGTAAATTTACAAATGTTGATTTTAGTTATTGTGATTTGTCAAAAGTCTATTTTGAAAGTTGTCAGTTTTTAAATTGTGATTTTTCAAATGCTTTTTTCCCAAAATTTATTAATAAAGGTAACTTTTATGATACTTGTAAACTACTTGGAACTAACTTCATTGAGGCTTCTTTTGAAAAAGCTACTTTTTCTCATTGCCAAATGAAATATAGTAATTTTGCTGATTGCAGAATTAATAATGTGACTTTTAATGATTGTAATTTAGAAAGTTCTAGTTTTATGAATTTAGAAAAGATTAAAAGTTTATGCTTTAACGATTGTAGTTTAAAAGAGTGTGAATTTTTTAAAGTTAGTTTAAATGGTATTGATTTAAGAACTTGTAATATAAGTGGAATTAAAATTGGTTTGGAAGAATTAAAAGGAGTTATAGTGACAAGTAGTCAAGCTGTTTCTATAGCAGTAATTCTTCAAATAAAGATTAAAGAAATAGGAGAAGAAATAGAATGATTTATACGACACATTATGATTCACCTATTGGCAAAATTTTGTTAGTAGCTAAAAATGAACAATTAATTGGTTTATGGTTTGAAGACCAAAAGTATTGTCCGCCATTTTTCAAAGGAGAAGTAAAAGAAGAAAATACAAAAATATTATCCCAAACTAAGGAGTGGTTGGATAGGTATTTTAATAAGGGAATTCCTTTAGTTAGCGAAATTCCTTTTAATTTAACAGGAAGTGATTTTAAGATAGCGGTTTTAAAAAAATTGTTAGAAATACCTTATGGAAAAACAACAACTTATAAAGATTTAGCTACTGAAATAGCCTATGAATTTGGCTTGAAAAAGATGTCAGCACAAGCTATTGGAGGTGCTATAAAACATAATCCTCTTTCGATTATTATTCCTTGCCACAGAGTAATAGGAACTAATGGGAATTTAGTAGGATATGCGGGAGGATTAGAAAGAAAAAAATATTTGCTTGAACTAGAGGGTGCAAATGATGCTAATAATAGTTGAGTTAATAATAAATAAGGTGCTATAATTATTCTAGAGGTAGTTATGGAAGTAAGAGATTTATATGATATTAATAGAAATAAATTAGAAAGAAAAACGATTAAAGGAATAAAACCTAAAAAAGATGAATATTGGTTAGTCGTCTTTATTATGATTGAGAATATTGATGGTAGGTTTTTAATTCAAAAAAGAAGTTTGATAAAGGGAGGAAAGTGGTCTATTACAGCAGGACATCCTAAGACTGGCGAAGATAGTTATCAAGGACTTCTTACGGAAGTAAAAGAAGAATTAGGCTTTGATATAAATAATAAAAAAGTCTATGTTTATCATACAGAGATTGATGATTATAAAATAGTTGATTGCTATTATATGAAATTAGATATAAATAGTGAGGAATTAAAACTTCAAAAAGAAGAGGTTAGTGATGTAAAACTAGCTACTTTTGATGAGATAGAAGAACTAATTAAAAAAGAAAAGTTTCTTAAAAAACATATTCGAAAGTTTTATGAATTTAAAGAAAATTATTTAGAGATTAAGAATAAATATAGTAAATTATAGTAATAATATAGAATAGAGGGATAAAACTATGGAAAAATTACAAAGAAAGTATGCAGAAGTGTTATTAAAAACTTGTTTAAAAATAGAAGAATGTCAACCTTTATTTATAACTTATGATATTGAAAGAAGAGACTTTGTTAGGATAGTAGTAGAAGTAGCTTATGAGTTAGGTGTTAAAGATATCTACTTAGAGGCAAATGATCCTTTAATTAAACACGATTCTTTAAAATATTTAAATATTGAAGATTTAAAAAAATCATCTTTATGGAATAAGGATATATGGAATGTTTATGCTAAAAAAAATGCTGCTTTTTTAATGCTTGCATCCCAAACTCCTAATCTTATGAAAGATATTGATGAGAAGAAATTAAATGATATTGCGATGTATGCCCTAAAAACAAAAAAAGATTACAATGATTTACGGGCTAAGTCAGAATTAGCTTGGTGTATTGCGGCAGTGCCAACTAAAGATTGGGCTAAAGAGGTTTATCCTGATGTTTTAGATCCTTTAAAGAAGTTATGGCAAGCTATATTTAGAATTTGTAGTATAAATACAGATAATCCTGAAAAAGAAGTTCTAAATAAAATTAAGAAAAATGAAAAAATTGCAAAAAAACTTAATGATTGTAATTTTAAATCTTTGCATTATCAAAATAAGTTAGGTACAGATTTTACTATCGAGTTACCAGAGGGACATGTTTGGGCAACGGGTAGTGAAAAACTAACAAGCGGCAAAGATGTCTTAGTTAATTTTCCATCTTTAGAAGTTTTTACTTCGCCAAAGTATGATACTGCTGAAGGAATAGTTTATAGTTCCAAGCCTTTATGTTATCAAGATGTTTTAATAGATGAATTTAGTTTGACATTTGAAAAAGGTAAAGTTGTGAAGGTAGGAGCAAAGAAAGGTCTAAAAACTTTAAAGACTTTAGTTAGTTCTTGTAAAAACTCAGATTACTTAGGAGAAGTAGCTTTAGTTCCTTTCAATTCTGAAATATCTAACGAAAAAACAATTTTCTATGAAACTTTATATGATGAGAATGCATCTTGCCATTTAGCTTTAGGAGACTCTTTCCCAGAATGTCTTAAAAATGGTGTTAAAATGAGTAAAGAAGAATTATATAAAAAAGGGTTAAACCACTCTGATAACCATGTTGATTTTATGGTTGGAACAAAAGATTTAAAAATCACTGGAACAACACATGATGATAAAGAAGTTATTATTTTTGAAAATGGTAATTTTGCGAAGGAATTTGACAGATAAATAATTATTTGATAGAATAACACCTTGTTATGAAAAAACGAGGTGTTTTTATTTTATGAGAAAGAATAAGAAAGCGAGAAAAAGATTAACATTTCATAGCTTAAATCAAGTTTTAAGATTAATGTTTGCCTTTGTATCAAGTCTTATAATTATCGTAAATTATAAAGAAGAGGAACAAAAAAAACAAATGGAGCAAGATACAAAAAGAATGGAAGCATTTTTTGAAAGTTTTGATGAAGATGTTGAAACTCTTGCTATGACTAATTTAGAACCAAAAATTGCTGAAAATTTATTTGCCGATTATACACAAAAAGCAAAGTATAGAGAATATGAGCTAGCTATTGCAGAGTATAGTTTGTACTTTAATTTAGATAGTGAAAAAGTTTTTGAGTTAACTAAGGAGTTAACTAACGATTTTAGTGAGCCACTCACTATTACTATTGGAAGAAAAAGTTTTACAGCAACTAATGCAGAAGATACAGCAATGTTTATTACTTGTGCTATTTGGAAAGATATCTATAGTACTAAAGATTCAGAGAAAAAATATAATTTGAAAAAAGAAGAATATGTCACTTCAGAAAAAATTGTTCATCTTCAATATGATGAAAATGGTAATATTATAATGCGTAATGGGCTTACATTTAATCAATTTTTAGGGAAAGCAAGTTATGCTTTAGGAAAATCACCAGCTAGAGCTTTAGCAATTTCAGATATAGAGTCTGGCCACAGAACTAGTAAGCAAGCTAAAGAAAAAAATAATTTTGCTGGAATAATGGGTGGAGGAGTACCTGTAGATTTTATAGACAAAAATCCTAGTTTTCCAGCATATCCATCTCCAGAAGCAGGAACTATCTATCATGTTTTTAACTTAGAAAGAATGGAAAATACTTCGAATCGTAATAATTTATCACAATTTGCAATTTACTATGTTTGGGGTTCAATAAAAGCTAATGATCCAGAAAAAGAGAAGAAATTAGTTACTGCTGCCACTTGGTGCGAAAGTGTAAGTGGAAACGAAACAATCTATGCCTCTAATGAAGAATATTACTTTGGAATACCAGAGGAAAAAGAGATAGAAAATGAAATTCAATTAGCTTTAACGAAAAAAGGATATAATTATCAAGTTGATTTAGATTAAATTGAAAAATTTTGATTGACTTTTCTAGTACGAAAGTCTTATAATGATAACACTACACACTTTAAAAATAGTCAATTAGAAATGGTGATTTTTTGGAACATTACTTTACAAACAATGAAAACTTAAAAAGTTGCCTCCGTACAATAAAGTATAAGTATGGAGATTTTACTTTGTCATTTCTAAGTGATAATGGAGTGTTTTCGAAAGACAAAATAGATTATGGGAGTTCACTCCTTGTAGAAAGTATCATAAAAAATAAAACTCACGAATATAATAATATTTTAGATGTTGGGTGTGGCTACGGCTTTATGGGAATAACATTAGCCAAAATATTAAATAGCGCTGTAACTCTAACTGATGTTAATAAAAGAGCTTTGCATTTAGCATCCCAAAATGCGAAAGATAATAAAGTTAAATATAAAGTAATCGAAAGTAATTGTTATGAAAATATAAATGAATCTTATTCGCTCATTATTTCTAATCCGCCGATTAGAGCAGGAAAAGAAATAGTTTTAAATATATTAATGCAAGCTGCATATTATTTATCCGATGACGGAGAACTGTGGTTTGTGATGCGAAAGAATCAAGGGGTTAAAAGTACTATTAAACACATAGAAAATGTCTATATGTGTGAAATAATAGAAAAAAGTAAAGGTTTTTATATAATAAAAGCCAAAAAACGTTGACAAGAAAAGATAAATGCTCTAAAATTATAAATTGGTGATGTCTTGTTTTTTCTTGCAGCAACACTTAAAAAAAATTTACGGTAGGGGTGAAACTAAATGGCATACAAAATAAAGAAATTTGGTGACCATCGAGAAAGAAGAACTTTCTCAAAAATCAATAACACCTTAGAACTTACAGACTTATTAGAAATTCAAAAAAAATCATATCAAAGATTTTTAGAAGAAGGGATTAAAGAAGTTTTCGAAGAACTATTTCCTGTTGAAAGTTTCACTGGTAATATATCACTAGAATTTGGTGATTATTATTTTGATGAACCACGATACACTGTTAAAGAAGCTAAAGAACGTATGGTAAACTACGCTGCTCCTTTAAAAGTTCAAGCTCGTGTCTTTTTGCATGAAACTGGCGAAGTTAAAGAACAAGAAATATTCTTAGGCGATTTGCCATTAATGACGGAAAATGGAACTTTTATTATTAATGGTGCCGAAAGAGTAATTGTTTCGCAATTAGTTCGAAGTCCATCTATTTACTTTAAAAAAGAAATAGATAAAAATGGAAGACATATCATTTCTGGAGAAGTTATTCCTAATCGTGGTACATGGTTAGAATATGAACTTGATGCAAGAGATGTAATATTTGTAAGAATTGATAGAACAAGAAAAGTTGCAGTAACAACATTCTTAAGAGCTTTAGGTTTATCAAGTAATGAAGATATTATTGCTACTTTTGGTGATAATAAATATATTCAAAATACCCTTGATAAAGATAGTACGAAGAATACCGATGAAGCTTTAATTGAAATCTATGAAAAACTTCGTCCAGGTGAACCAGCAACACTTGATAGTGCTAAAAATCAACTTATTACGAGATTCTTTGATAGATTCCGTTATGATTTAGCAAAAGTAGGACGTTATAAATTTAATAAAAAATTAAATGTTTTAAATCGTTTGCTAGGTTGTAAAATAGCTGAATCCATTAAAGATGGTAAAAAAGTAGTTGTTGAAAAAGGAACTGTTATTACTAAAGATATCTTAGAAAATATTCGTCCTTTATTTGAAAATGGCTACAATATCAAAGAAGTAATTATCAATGAGGAATTAGATGAATATAATAAAGTTCAAGAAGTTTTGGTATATGATAAAGATGACGAAACACTTATTCATAAAATTATTGGTAATGACCCAACTATTGATATTAAAAGATTAACGATATCTGATATTTATGCTTCTGTATCTTATTATTTAAATTTACATTTTGGCATTGGTAGCGATGATGAAATCGATCATTTAGGAAACAGAAGAGTAAGACAAGTAGGAGAACTTGTAGAAACCCAATTTAAAGTTGGTATGTCAAGAATGGAAAGAGTTATTAGAGAACGTATGACTACTCAAGATATTGAAACAGTTACACCTAAAACTCTAATTAATATTCGCCCAGTTACAGCAGCTTTAAAAGAATTCTTTGGTAGTTCTCAATTATCTAAATTCATGGACCAAATAAATCCGATTGCTGAATTAACTGATAAACGTCGTCTATCAAGTTTAGGACCTGGTGGTTTATCTCGTGAAAGAGCCGGAATGGACGTTCGTGACGTTAATGCTTCCCACTATGGAAGAATCTGTCCAATTGAGTCACCAGAAGGTCAAAATATCGGACTTATTACATCCTTAGCATCTTATGCTAAAGTTAATGAATATGGTTTCATAATGACTCCTTATCGTAAAGTTGTTAATGCTAAATTAACAGATGAAATAGTTTACTTAACAGCTGATGAAGAAGCAGACTATTATATTTCTCAAGCAACATTAAAACTTGATAAAGATAATAAGATAGCTGAAGAAGAGGTAATTGCTCGTATCAATGGGGATACGGTAATGATTCCAAGAGAAAAGATTAATTATGTCGATGTTGCTCCTAACCAAATTGTTTCTATTACAACAAGTTGTATACCTTTCTTGGAACATGATGATGCCACACGTGCTTTGATGGGTGCTAACATGCAAAGACAAGCAGTTCCACTACTTACAAGTGAATCTCCAATTGTTGGTACAGGTATTGAACATATTGCAGCAAGGGACTCAGGTGCAACAGTTGTAGCTAAAGCTGATGGTGTGGTTGAGTTTGTCGATGCGAAAAAAATTATCGTCAAAACTGCAAAAGGAAAAGATACATATTACTTATATAACTTCGAAAGAAGTAATGAATCAGCTAACTACAATCATCATCCAATAGTAAATATTGGTGACAAAGTTCATGCTGGAATGATTATAGCTGATGGACCATCTACGGAAGGTGGAGAATTAGCTTTAGGTAAAAACATGGTTGTAGCATTCATGACTTGTGATGGTTACAACTATGAAGATGCTGTCGTTTTAAATGAAAGATTAGTTAAAGAAGATGTTTATACATCAATTCATATTGAACACTATGATATTGATTGTCGTGATACAAAACTAGGACCAGAAGAAATTACAAGAGATATTCCAAATGTTGGCGAAGAAGCAAGAAAGAACTTAGATGCTAATGGTATTGTAAGAATTGGTGCCGAAGTTAAAGATGGCGATATCCTAGTTGGTAAAGTTACACCAAAAGGTGTCCAAGAATTAACAAGTGAAGAAAAATTATTACATGCTATATTTGGTGAAAAAACTCGTGAAGTAAGAGATACATCTTTAAGAGTAGAACATGGTGCTGGTGGTATTGTTCATGATATCAAAGTTTATACAAAAGAAAACTCTGATGAACTACCTGCTGGTGTTTCAAAAGTAATTCGTGTTTATATCTTACAAAAGAGAAAAATCCAAGTTGGTGACAAAATGTCTGGTCGACATGGTAACAAAGGTGTTATTTCCCTTATCTTACCAGAAGAAGACATGCCATATTTACCAGATGGTACACCAGTTGATGTTGTTTTAAATCCACAAGGTGTTCCTTCTCGTATGAACATCGGTCAAATACTAGAGTTACACTTAGGTATGGCTGGTAAGAAAATTGGTTGTAAATATGCTACACCAGTATTTGATGGAGCAACTCTAGAAGACATCCAAGAAGAGATGAAAGAAGCTGGAATGGATGCTGATGGTAAAACTATCCTATACAATGGACGTACTGGTGAGCCATTTGAAAATAGAGTAGCTGTTGGTGTTATGTATATGATTAAGTTACACCACATGGTTGATGATAAATTACATGCTCGTTCAACAGGACCTTACTCATTAGTAACACAACAACCTTTAGGAGGTAAAGCACAGTTCGGTGGTCAAAGATTTGGAGAAATGGAAGTTTGGGCATTATATGCATATGGTGCTAGTCATGTCTTACAAGAAATGATGACAACTAAATCTGATGATGTTATCGGTCGTGTTAAAGTTTATGAATCTTTAGTTAAAGGTAAAGTTCCTAACCAAGCAGGAGTTCCAGAAAGCTTTAGAGTATTATTAAAAGAATTCCAAGCCTTAGGTTTAGATATTCAAATATTAAATCAAGAAGATGAATTAGTTGAAGTATCTGATATGGAAAAAGATGAAGAAGATGAAAACACAATCTCAATCGAAGAATTAACTAAAGAAGTAGGAGAAGTTGAAACTCCTGTCCAGGAAGAAAAAGAAGAAGAGGAAATTGATGAAGCTGATAGCTTAGATGATTTAGAATTTCCCGAAAGTGATTTAGAAGAAGGTGATTTACTATGATGGAAGTTAATAGCTTTAAAGGTATAAGAATAGGAATCGCTAGCCCTGAGAAAATTCGTAGTTGGTCTTATGGAGAAATTAAAAAACCAGAAACAATTAACTATCGTACATTAAAGCCTGAAAGAGATGGATTATTCTGTGAAAAAATCTTTGGACCACAAAAGGATTACGAATGTTCTTGTGGGAAATATAAAAGACTAAGATATAAAAATGTTATTTGTGATAGATGTGGAGTAGAAGTTACAAGTTCTAAAGTTCGTCGTGAACGAATGGGACATATTGAACTTGCTTCTCCTTGTTCTCACATTTGGTATTTTAAAGGTGTACCTTCTAAAATGGGTCTTGTTCTAGATATGTCTCCAAGAGACTTAGAAGAAGTACTATATTTCGTAAGTTATGTTGTTATCGACCCTAAAGATGTACCACTAGAAAGAAAACAAACTTTATCCGATAAAGAATATCGTGCTTACTATGAAAAATATGGGGATACATTTAAAGTAGGTATGGGTGCTGAAGCAATTAAAGATTTATTATCTCAAGTTGATATTGATAAAGAAGTTGAAGCTGTAAGAAAAGAACTTGAAAATACAACTGGACAAAAAAGAATTCGTCTTGTTAAGAGACTTGATTGTCTTGTATCATTTCAAGAATCTGGCAATCGTCCTGAATGGATGGTTCTTGATGCCCTTCCAGTAATTCCACCAGAACTTCGTCCAATGATTCAATTAGATGGTGGAAGATTTGCAACAAGTGACTTAAATGATTTATATCGTAGAATTATTAACCGTAATAATCGTCTAAAGAAATTACTAGAACTTGGAGCACCAACAATCATTGTTCAAAATGAAAAAAGAATGCTTCAAGAAACAGTGGACTCATTATTCGATAATGGCCGTCGTGGTAGAAGTATTACAGCAGCTGGTAATCGTCCTTTAAAATCTTTATCTAGTATGTTAAAAGGTAAACAAGGAAGATTTAGACAAAACTTATTAGGTAAACGTGTTGACTACTCTGGTCGTTCTGTTATCTGTGTTGGTCCAAACTTAAAAATGTATCAATGTGGTATTCCAAAAGAAATGGCTCTAGAGTTATTTAAACCACACGTTATTCATGGCTTAGTTGAAAGAGGACTTGCTCACAATATTAAAGGTGCTAAGAAATTAATTGAAGCTAGGGACGAACAAGTATGGGATATCGTTGAAGATGTTATTACTGAACATCCAGTTATGTTAAATCGTGCTCCAACACTACATAGATTAGGTATTCAAGCATTTGAACCAAAATTAGTTGGTGGTAAAGCAATCAGACTACATCCACTTGTTTGTACTGGATTTAATGCTGACTTTGATGGTGACCAAATGGCTGTTCACGTACCACTTTCTGAAGAAGCTAAAGCTGAAGCCCGTATCTTAATGCTTGGTGCTAATAATATCTTAAATCCAAAAGATGGAAAACCAATCGTTACACCTTCTCAAGATATGGTTTTAGGAAACTATTACTTATCTATTGAAGAAGCGGGAGAAGAAAACGAAGGTAAAGCATATAAAAATACTAATGAAGCCTTAATGGCTTATGAAAGAAGAGAAATTACTCTTCATACAAGAATAGTTGTACCAGTAAGTTCATTTAAATATAAATTATTTACTGATGAACAAAGAGACAAATATCTTGTAACAACTGTTGGTAAAATAATCTTTAATGAAATTTTACCTGATTCATTCCCATTTATTAATGAGGGAAGTAAAGAGAATATTGAAAGTATTACTCCTTCAAAATTCTTCTTAGAACCAGGAACAGATTTAAGGAAAGCTGTTAGTGAAATGCCACTAGTAGCACCATTCGTTAAGAAGACATTATCACAAATCATTGCCCAAGTATTTAAAAGATATAAAACAACTGAGACATCTATCATGCTTGATAACTTAAAAGACTTAGGATTTAAGTATTCAACAGTAGCAGGTATTACTGTTTCGGCTGCTGATATCGTTACAAGTAAGGATAAAGATAAAATTATTAATGAATCACAAGAGAAAGTTGATAAAATAAATAAACAATTCAGTCGTGGATTAATCACTGAAGAAGAAAGATTTAGTAGTGTTATTAGTACATGGAATAAAGCTAAAGACGATATTCAAGATGAACTTAAGAATATTGCCGAAGGTGATCATAAGAATCCTATCTTCATGATGATGAATTCTGGTGCCCGTGGTAATGCTGGAAACTTTACGCAACTTGCTGGTATGCGTGGTTGTATGGCTAAACCAAGTGGTGAACCAGTGGAAATCCCTATTAAATCAAGTTTCATCGAAGGCTTAAATGTGTCTGAATTCTTCTTATCAACACATGGTGCTCGTAAAGGTTCTGCCGATACTGCCCTAAGAACTGCTGATTCTGGTTACTTAACAAGAAGACTTGTTGATGTATCTCAAGATATCATTGTTCGTGAGGAAGACTGTGGTGCCATTGGTGGAGTTGCTGTAACTGATTTCGTTGATGAGAAAAGTGGAGCGATGATTGAACCACTTGCGGAAAGAATTTTAGGAAGATATACTGCTACAAAAGTAATTAATCCTGAAACGAAAGAAGTTATTTGTGATAAAAATGAATTTATTAACGAAAGTTTATGTGCCAAAATTATTAAAGCTGGTATTAAATCAGTGGAAATTAGAACAGCTCTAACTTGTAAAGCTGAAAATGGAGTTTGTCAAAGATGTTATGGTCGTAACTTAGCTACTGGTAACTTAGTTGAAACTGGTGAAGCAGTAGGTATTATGGCTGCTCAATCAATTGGTGAACCTGGTACCCAACTTACAATGCGTACATTCCACTCTGGTGGTGTTGCCCATGGTGGGGATGCCGATATCACACAAGGTCTTCCAAGAGTTGAAGAATTGTTTGAAGCACGTATTCCAAAAGCTAAAGCAACTATTGCGGAAGTTGCTGGAACAGTTTCTAGTATTGAAGAAGCTAATGGAAAACATAAAATTGTTATTAAAAATGATGTGGAAGAAAGAGAACACGTTACTAACTACAATATGAAGTTAAGAGTTGCTGTTGGCGATAAAGTAGTAGCAGGAGAACAATTAACTGAAGGTTCTATAAGTCCTAAAGAATTACTTGCTGTTACTGACCCAATTACAGCTGAACAATATATCTTAAAAGAAATTCAAAAAGTTTATAAATCTCAAGGCGTTGATATTTCGGATAAACATATTGAAGTTATTGTTCGTCGTATGATTAATAAGATGAAGATTGTTGATGGTGGCGATACTGATTTAGTTGAAGGTTTGTCTGTATCACTTCGTACATTTACGGAGGCTAATAAACCAGTTATCTTAAAAGGTGGCGTTCCTGCAACAGGAAGACCAATTATGTTAGGTATTACTAAATCATCATTAGAAACAGATTCATTCTTATCAGCAGCATCATTCCAAGAAACAACAAGAGTATTAACAGATGCTTCTATTAAAGGTAAAGTAGATTACTTAAGAGGGTTAAAAGAAAACGTTATTATTGGTAAACTTATTCCTGCTGGTACAGGTGCTAAACAATATAGCGATATTGAAATTGAGTTGCAAAAAGAATTTATGGATGATGAACCATCAGAATTCTTAGAAGAGAAATTTATTGATAATGATGAAATAGTTCTTGAAGCGACTAATTTAGAAACTCTTACAGAAAACTAAAAAAATTAACAAGATAATTTTAAAAGTACTTGATTAACTAGTGGTTTTATGATATGATTATCTTGTTCTTCTGGGGAATTAGCTCAGTTGGCTAGAGCACCTGCCTTGCACGCAGGGGGTCAAGGGTTCGAGTCCCTTATTCTCCACCAAATTTGTTAAGTAGTTTCGATTTATTCGAACTTTAAATATGAAAATACTAGTCTTTGAGATTAGTATTTTTAAAACTTAGGAGATAAAAAATGATAATTTATAGAGTTATAGAAGATATTTACACTTATGCTAAAAATGGTCAATCAAGAAATGAATTTCAAGATTATCAAAATGGTATAATAAGTTTTCCTAAAAAAGAATATAATCATGGCATAAATACTCATAAATATAAAAATGACCTTGATTATATCCATTTTTTTCATTTTTATGAAGAAGCAAAAGAATATATAAACGGAATACCTTCAATGGTTTGGGATGATAGAAGTTATATTGCCTTCTATGATATTCCTGATGATTTATTAAATATGTATAGAGGTTTTGGCTTATATCCTGAAAGTATTCATCCTAATATACCTTTCTTAGAATATGCAATACCTTTTAGAGAGTTAGACGATAGTTTTATATTGGGAAAAGTAATTCTATATGAAGGGTTAAGGGGTAGAGAGTATTCAACAGAATATAAAGCATATATCGAAGGAGAGTACAATACCTATATAGAAAATGTTGATGAACTTGATAGACAATTGATTAAATCATTTATAAATCGAAATAAATAATGTTAAAATTATGTAATTATATATTTTTGAGTTATAATTCAACAAAAAATCTAGCATTTAGCTAGATTATAGAATGTCCTAAGACACTTGTCACGGTATTAATTTTAATAATACCATTAAAGCATTTCTGCTCTTGTATTTAACATTCTACACTATTATTATATTCTAGTCAAGGATTTATTATTTTGTTTTTTAAAATATTTATATTTGTATATTCTTTTATTATTGCTTTATCTATAATATTTAATTGTTCTTTACTTAATTTTAATTTGTGTAGATAATCAAATTTATTTATTGGTTTTATAATGGATAATTTGCTTATAGTATTTATATGTTTTATACAAGCAAAAGAATTTCTGTTTTTATTTTTAGAATAATAATTTATACAATTTTTAATTTCTTTAAGATTTTTAAAATTTTTTTGAGTTTTATATAATTCATTTAATTCATCTATTTTATTTTTATTATACAATATATTTCCTAGATTTATATTATGTGGACTATTATCAGAAGTTAAAGGAATAACATGTAATATTGGATTGTACATACTATAACCTTTAGATAAAACAATAGCATAATGATCTCCAGAGAATTCACTTCCTATATTAACTCCGAATTTAACTTTTATTATGGATCCACGAGAATATCTTTTAAAAGTTTTAGGATTATTTTGAATTTCATACAGTAAGGTACAGCTTTCATCTAATTTTGATATTTCAAAGTTAGTAAACTTATCCTTTAAATTATAATTTGATATTTTTATATTGTTATTATGTGTTTCTAATAATCTTAAAAGTTTAGTTTTATCTTTCATATTTTCCCCCTTAATAAAACTTGTTAATTTTTTAAAGCTCTTTAAATATTTTTTATAGTTTAAAATTTGTTTATAAATATATAATAACAAACAAATGTTTTGAAATCAAGAACTTTTTAAAAAATTTTTTCTATTAAAACAATAAATAATGCTATAATTTTATTAAGGAGGCTTTATATATGAAAACTCTTATGATTGATATGGATAATGTAATTACAAATAGTTGTTTTACGCTTTTTTTAGAAGAATTTTTAAATAAAAAACTTGATTTTAATACTATTAATGTGAAATATAGGCAGAAGGTTATAGAAGGAAGAGAAGAGGAATTTAAGAGTATTTATGAGTATAAAAATTTATATGAAAATGCTCCTTTATTAGAAGGTTGTTATGAAACCTTAAAAAAATTAAATGAAAAATATGATATATATATTGTAACTTCTTATATTTGGGGTAAAGATATTATTAATCCTGCTGAAAATCTTAAAAATAAATTTAATTATTTGAAAGAAAAATTACCTTTTATTAATCCAAATAATTATATATTTGCTCAAAATAAAAAACTGATGCACTTTGATATAAGTATAGATGATAGATTATCAGGATTAGAAAATGCCGATTTAAAAATATTATTTAATTCTTGGAGTAATAATTCTATTAAAGAAGAGGATTTGAAAAAAAATAATATTATACGAGTAAATAATTGGAATGAGATAGAAGATTTATTATTGTAAAAATGTAATAATTTTAAAGGAGTGTTTAATAAAATGGAAAAAATAACTATATCAAATTTACAAATGTTAATAAAAGAAATTGACCATAAAAATAATTCTATAGATAAATATTTTTATAAATTAACAGAAGAGGTTGGTGAGTTAGCACAAGCTATTAGGAAAGATAAACGTCTAAAGGATAATGGTACAATTAAAGGAACTATTGAAGAAGAATTATATGATGTCCTTTATTATGTTATTTGTTTAGCTAATATGTATGATATAAACTTGGAAGAATGTATGTTTCTTAAATAACAACTTAATGCAGAAAAATATAATAGAAAAAGTATTTTTGATGAGGAAAAATAAAATGTAAGAGTTTTAATGTGCTTAAATTAATGCTATAATACTTATGTATTGAGGAGGTTTTCATAATGTCAGTAATTAATGAAGAACATAAAAGGTATATAGAAAGGTTTGTCAATCCAGCATTTACAGAACATGATTTTGTAGCTGTACTTTTAACCATTATTATGTCAAAATGGTATTAGTAAAATAAATGAAGATGAATTACAAGAAAAGCTATATTGCTATTATAAAGATGAAGCATTAGAAGAGTTATTTTTTGACATAACTTCATCTCGAGGAATTAATGAGATGAAAGTAAATTTGTCTGATGGATTATATCGCGAAAAATATTTTGGTGGATATATCTGGTTTGATCAATTTTATAGTCATATTTTAAATTTAACTTATGATAGAGATTATGATTTTTCAAGATATGAACAAGGATTAAGTGAAGATGGAAAATTAAAAATCAGGCAGATGGCAAAAGAATTAGTAATTAGATATAAAGTAGGAAGAAATAGTATAAATAAATTATTCATTTATGGTTTTAATCCAAATACTTCTTATTCTCTTGTTTATGGAAAAAATATTGGTAGAATAATGGGGTTTGATTTAATTACAGATGGTGAAGTTGAAACAATTGACTATCCAGATAGAGTAGGAAAAGAACATTTATATTATGAAAGTCCACTTAATTATAATGAAAGGTTACAATTAAAAAATCCTAAAGTAGCAATTGTAAAAATTAAAAATGCAACTTATACAATTAAGCAAGCAATATGTGAAGGAAAAATTCGTTATTGTAAAGTTAATACTCAATTATTAGATGAAGAAAAGTTAAATGGGATTGTTGCTATTGCTAATCAAAATTATGAAAATGGGCAATATGCTTTAATAGATAAAGAGCCTTATGTAAGAAAATTAATTTTGAAATAAATTTATATAAATATTTAAGGAAGAAAAATTATGACAAAAGAAAGTAAATTTAATTGTAAAGAATTTATTAAAAGGTATGATAAGTTTAAGAAGAATAACTTACCAACTTTGTTTTGGGATGAAGAAAGACAAACACTAGAATATGTTTATTTTTATAATGGAAAATCAATTATTAATAGTGAAAAAGCTCAAAATGAATTAGAAGTACATACAAGTCTTACAGAGGCTTTAGGAGAAATTGCCTTTACAGGATTTTACTATTCTTTTACAGATAAACATTTTAGAGGTTGGAGAAAAAATGGAAAGTATATAACAGAAGCAGTAATAGGACATAGTCATGCTCATTCTTTTGAGGAAGTAGTAAGAGCTTTATATAGGTCGCCAGAGTCTTTTAGTATAGCTAAAGATGAGGAACAATTTTATAGTAAGCAAGAATTAGAATACTTAAGACGAGTTCAAAAGTATTTATTATTTATTGGAATGAAAGATTTAGAAACACCAAGTGCGCCAATGAATAGATATAGAAATAAAATTCATTCTAAATATGAAAATGCTAAGATTTATAGTTTTAATGATTTTGCTTTAAGTAAAATGCTAAGTGAGGAAAGAAATTTTAGAGCAATACCTTGGTATGAAAATCATCAAAATAGGATATATAAAAAGAAAGAGTATCAAGCTCTAATAACAGATAAAGAAGATAATTTTAAGATGTTTGTCGAGTTTACTCATGAAGAAATAAAAACTTATTAAGAGATTAAAAAAGTATACAAAAATGATGAATTAAAAGATAGTGACAAAGTAATAGTAATTTATTTTAAAATTTTAGAAACTTTTTAAGGAGGAAATAAATGTTAGCAAGTAAATTAAGTGTTGGGGATACAATTGGAGTTATTGCTCCAGATAAGGCATTAAAAACAGATGATAAAGTATATTTAGAAAATGCTACTAAATATTTTGAAAGTTTAGGATTAAAAGTTAAATATGGTAAATATTTATTTTCGGATGATAATTATTGTGCAGGAACTCCGAAAGAAAGAGCAGAAGATTTAAACAATATGTTTAGTGATAAAGATGTTAAAGCTATTTTTACTTTAAAAGGTGGAGAGATGGCTAATGGAATATTACCATATATTGATTTTGAAAATATAAAAAATAATCCCAAAATTTTTCTAGGATATAGTGACATTACAGTTTTATTGTGTGCTATTAATAAAATGACCAATCTTGTAACTTTTCATTGTCAAGATTATCTTTGGTTTGGTAAAAATGATGTTACTGAGTATGATAAAAACGAAGTTGTTGATAAGTTATTTAATGGAAATAAAACTATTATTCCTTATGATATTAGAGAATTTTATAATTTTGGAAATGAGGTAATTAGTGGGAAAATATATGGAACTAATGCAAGTAGTATGTTAAAGTTAATTGGAACTCCTTATTTACCTGATTTAAGTAATGCTATATTATTTTTAGAAAAGTATAGAGCTGATATAGTTATTTGGAATACGATGTTAGAACAACTAAATCAATGTGGCTTTTTAAATAAAGCAGTAGTTTTCGGCTATATCTATCAATTACAATCTGTAGAAAATAATAAATATAGTATTGTTTCAGAGTTAAGAAAAATAAACGAGGATGTTAAGATAGTAAAAACTAATGATTTTGGACATCTTCATGGAAATAGTATTATTCCTATTGGTGTTGAGGTGAAAATAAATCCAAAAGATAAAAGTATAGTTGTTGATAAATATTTAAATTAATTTAAATTCATATTTGTATTTCATAAAATAAATTTATATTATCTAGTAATAAAACTTAGCTTTTATTAACTGTAGCGTGTCGACGTATGTGAAAATGACTGTGGTCTTTAATCGTATGACTATTACTTATATAGTAGTCAATTTTACTTTGTAAGAAAATTTATTATTTATGTATTTATTTATTTTTTCAATATATTTTTAATGTATTTTGTCGTTTTAGTTACTAGTAATTGAATGTTTTTTTCATTTAATACAATATTTTTGTATGGCTTTAAAAGTCTTTTTATAGAAATACTTCTCATTTGATTTAATAATGCTATTGAGTCAGTTTGATTGATATATACTAAATTTTGATATTTTAATTCTAAATAATTTCTGTTATTAAAGTCTTTTAAAGTTTTAAAGTGTTTTTCTTTAGGGCTAGTTAATGGAATACAAAATACCATATTATTTATCTTTGGTATTGTAAATATAATGCCTAAATGAGTGTCATTAATTTCAGAACCTTTATTTCCATTAAAGTCTATATAATATATTTGACCATTTATCATTATTTCACTCCTATCTAAAACAAAAAGAAACCCTATATAATAGAGTTTCTAACGAATAGACTAATATGTTCCTCGAAAAATCTTCACAACGCTATTCAAAATGTAAGTATATGGTTGACTAATATGTTCCTCGAAAATTTTTCACAATGCAACCAATTACATAATTTCTTATGTGCTAGTATAATAACACATAAGATTTAGAAAGTCAAATAGACTTTCAGTACTCGATAGTGTTTCCAAAGTGGGGAGATTCATAACACAAAGCCTAATAAACAAATAA
>CAOJRP010000004.1 GCA_948442015.1 uncultured Erysipelotrichaceae bacterium | reverse complement strand
TCAAAATTTGTAGAATATTTCTTATCTAGTTTTTATTATAAGAGTCTTTCTTTTATTATTTTACCAAATATATAATTAATACAAAATAACTTAAAAGTTGAAAAAGCTCAACATTTAGTTGAGTTAGCAGTTTGTTTCCATTTTTAAAGGTATTTTATAGGAAATTGTTTTATCATCTTTATTAGTTGCTAAAATAGTTAAATATAAAGTATCATCACTATATTCTTTACAAATTTTCTCATAACTTGGAGCAGTGAGTGTAACACTTTCTAAAAATTCTTCAAGTTTAGTAGTATTTTTATCTTCATATATTTTAGAATCAATCTTTTTATCAAAATTATCACTAGTTTCATATAAAGAACATTCAATCTTTTTATAATCTTCCAATTTATCATTACCTTGATATTTTATATTATTTATATAAATTGCTGATTTATTATCACTATAAGAAATAATGCCAGATACATTGAAATCACTATTATTCGAAGATAATATTTTTGAATCAAAATCATCTTTTTTGAAAGCTATAACAACTGCTATAAAAACCGTAATCACAAAAGCAACTAAGGCAAGCACAATTATTTTTTTATTTCTCTTCTTTTGCCTATAATTTCCCTCAAGCATTTCATTTAAACTAATTCCAAAATCATCACTAATTTTCTTGATTAAAGCAGTATCAGGCATATTAAGTCCATTTTCCCATTTACTTACAGCTTGATAAGTAACACCCAATTTATCGGCTAAATTTTTTTGGGTTAGATTATGTTTTTTTCTTAAGTCTTTAATTAGCTTTCCAAATTTTTCTTGCTCCATAATTGTAACTCCCATCAAATATCCCTTTAATTATAACACACCTTTTTTTATAAAACAGAATAAATCTAATTTTTAAAACCTTTAAAAACCTATATTATGTTTCGCAACAATTTATTTGACATTTTAAGGTTAATATAGTATGATACACTATCAATAAGGGGGATTATAATGAAAAGAAATGAAAGATTTTTAAAAACATTTTTTTTGGCATTATCAGCAACATTAATTATGAAACACGAAACATTAGATGTAAGAGCTTCAGATAATGAAAAGGCTATATTTAAGGAATATCATTCTGATGAGGAAATCGAAAAGGAAAAAATATATCGATTCGAACACCAAATTGAAGATGACGTTGAACTTATTGATTTATCAAATAAGCAACTTATAAAAACTATTTGTGGAGATGAAACTAAATATTATCTATGTAGCGAAGAATACTCATATATTAAAGAAAATGTAAATCAAGAAAGTATCAAAGAATTATTTCAAGGTACTCCATCCGAAAGTTGTTTAAATAGTAAGAAATCAAAGTATATTAAAGAACCAATAATTATAAGTACTGAATATACTGATTTAACAAATACTGAAAATAAGTTTATAATACGTAAAGAGTCAATAAATGTATATAATGGTTTTCCATCAGAGAAAAATGACGATTTAATATGTTGGGGAGACATAACTACTTATTGTCAAACTATTACTGGTGAAACTTATACAGAATATAAATCTTTTGATGTACCTACACAAAAAACTTCAACGTATTATGATATTGAACCAGAGACTTTTATTGCAATATGTGACACAAAAAAAGAACTAAAAGATATATGGGAAGATGAGTTTATAACTCCAGAAGATTTAGAGTATGTAGTTAGTTCTTTAAATGGTGACATACCTATTTATGCAAAAAAAATTAATTAAAATTTACGCTTAATCAAAATACAGATTAAGTTTTTTTAATCAAATTTTTAGTTTGACATATTTTTAAAAACAATTCTATTTCTAAAATTGTTACAAATTATCATAGTATTCTCGAAGTCCTAAATATTTATTATTCCAAGGTTCTAATTTTTTATTTTCATTAAGTAAATAAGAATATATTAAAGTGTCAGTTTTTGAAGTTTTCGTATCTTCAGCCGTATAGTCTTCTTTCATTTGCATTACTTTGTCATATAAGAATAATGCTGGTCGGCTTTCATAATATGTAGTTTCTACCCTAAAAGTATCATATACTTTTAGAGCTATACAATATTGTATAGTATCTCGTAAAACTTTTTCGCCATAACCTTTTCTTCTATGCTCTTTTAATATAGTAAACCAATCTAACCAGATGGTTTCTTTATATTCTTCGTAAACATCTACTCCTGTAAGACCGATTAAAGTATCATTATCATAAACTAAGAAAAAGCAATTATCATCTTTTGTATTCGTCGCCTTTTCATATAAATCATTATAATCGACATCATCTTTCCAAGTTTCTTTTTGAATAGTAAAAGCAATATCTAAATTTTCTAAATTAACTATTTCATAGGTTAAATTATATAGAGATTTCATACTTCATCTTTCCTCACTTAAAATTATTATACTAGTAAATATTTATTTTTTAAACAAATATTTTAAATAAATTATAAATAAGAAAAGACAAACAAGCTGATAAAACAAGCGGTAGAACTAATAAGGTGATTACTTTGCTAATAAATATAAAGAATATTCTAACTTTGTTATAGCCGATTACAAAATAAAGGTGGTTAGTTTTTTGTTCATCAATAAAAATATTTATAAGAGTTATAATAAAAACTATTCCAAAGAAAATTAGACATATTACCATAAAAATATTAAGCATACTAATTCTACCAAGATAATCTTTTCTTCCCTGAGCATTGTCTTTAAATCCAGGAATTATATCAAATTTATCTCGAATAGCATTGTCAGTATTTCTTTGTTCTTCAATAAAATAACTTTTTAAAGTAACAATATAAATTGATTGGATATTATTACTACTTTTTAATTTTTCAAAATTATTATCGCTTATATAATACAAATCATCAAACTCATTTTTTTCTTTGATTCTTAAATTAAGATTATATTCTTCCAAAGAAAAGTTATCATTTACTTGATATACTTCTTCGGCAGTGGGATAAGTTCTTTCATTAGGGACGATTATTTCGTTATCTGATACTTTATCACTCTTAGCAAAAGTATATTTGCCCACCCAAAGCCCAACTACTACATCTTTAATATTTTCATGTTTTACTTCATTAATGTCAATATCATCAGTATTAAACCATATATAAGATGTTTTATACAAATCTTCTTGTTTATCCATATAATATCGTTTTAACAAAACAGAAGAAAACATTAAAGTAAATATTAGTAAAAATATGAAAAAATAATTTCTAATTGTTTTCTTTCGAAAAAAACTTTTTAGTAACATCATACTTCATTCCTCAACAATTCTAAAACATTATGTTTTAATTTTTTTGCTACAAGTTTGTTATTGATTATTATTAATAGACACAATACTATTACAAAGATTGCTACTATTGCAAGTACAGGAATATTTATAAGCATTCCCTCTACTACATAACCAGCAAGATAATTATCTTTTAATACGACAAAACAAGTAATAAAAATACTTAAGGAAATAACAAAACTTATTAAATAGCAGATGACATTTTCTAAAATCTCATTAATTTCAATTGTCTTATTATCATATCCCAAAGATTTTAGTAATGCATAATTACTAACTCTTCCTTTTATCTTTTTACTATTAAAATTATAGATTATATTTATAGCAACAAGAATAATGATAATTGTAATAAACATTGGAGCATAAGTAAAAAACAATTTATCTCCTTGATTAACTTCTTTTTCATCTTCATAAACATATTTTAATTTATCTAATTCCTGATGAACATAATTCATATTTTTATACTCATCAAGTATAATCATAACCTCATTATATTCTTTATTTAATTCTTGTTCTTGTAAATGTTCATATTCTATATAACCTTTGTGTTCGAAGTCAGATAAAACAAGTTTTAAATAATCATCTTTAGATATATAGCAATTATATAAACTATCCATCGTATAACTCTGGTCATAAGTACCAACTATTTTAAAATCTTGATATTCATACTGAATATTACTTTTTTCTCCATTTTCTATATTGTAATCACAATTTGTAACATATCTGGTATTTAAATTTTTCCCTATTAAATCACGACCATTAATCTTAGCACTTTTAATAATCTTTTTCTTCATATTAAAAACTTCTTCTGTTTCTTCCTCATCTTCAATATATTCATCATCAAAAGAATAAGCCTCATAAGGGTAAAAATTAAGAGGACATATCATTTCTCCATTACTAATTTCTTGGCTACCTTTAACCATTTTAAGGTTAATCCCATCAAGTAATGGTTGAACAAATATTTCTGCTTCCGAAAAAGATTTATTTAACTCATCGACAAAAAGCTGAACACCACCAAAATATATTTTTCCACCAACGAAACTAACATGGTCAATACTTTTAATTTTATCTAAATCTTCTGTAGTCAATTTATCTTGTTTAAGTGGCGGATAGACATAAATTGTTTTTCCATCTGTTTTTTTGTTAGAACTAGCAATTTCATTTGTTCTGTAAAGAGTCATCACTGTTAAAGAAAGAAACATAACAAATAGCAAGATTACTAAAATAGTTATAAAAATTATATTATTCTTCTTAAAAATTCTTCTTTTTAAAAGATAAAAATGTTCCTCTATTTTCATTTTTTATCCACTAGCTTTCCTTTAGATATTTTTAAGATTTCATCGGCATAATTATTTATCTCATCACTATGGGATACAACGATAACACATTTTCCCTCTTTACTTAACTTCTTTAATTGTTCAAATATTATCTTCTCATTGTCTTCATCTAAATTCCCTGTTGGTTCATCAGCTAAAATAATTTTTGGATTATTAGCTAGAGCTCTTGCTATTGCAACACGTTGACACTCTCCTCCTGATAACTCTTTAGGAAAATGTTTTATTCTATTAACAAGCCCTACTTCCGTAAGAAGTTTTTTGGCTTTTTCTTCTTTCTCTTTAAAACTTAAACTCTTATTTATTAAAAGAGGTAACATAACATTTTCTAACGCTGTCATATTCTCATCTAAATAAAAATCTTGAAAAACAAAACCAATAGTATTCAATCTCAAGTCGGCTAATTCTTTACTATTTAGTTTAGAAACATCTCTTTTATCTATAATATAAGTTCCTTTCGTAGGTGTTTCAAGTAATCCTAAAATATTTATTAAAGTTGATTTACCACTTCCAGAATGTCCTCTTACTCCATACATTTTACCCATTTCAAATTTATATGAAAAATCACTTAAAGCATTTATCTCTTCATCTTTCAATTTATATATTTTACTAACATTTTTTAATTCCATAACACTCACCTATTCTATCCTTTCACTGCTATACCAATAGTAATTACCATTTTTATCTTTTTTAAAAATATGTTTATATAAAGCCCCTTGCTTAAATATTTTTTCTTTTAATTCTGTCTCTTCAAAATTGGGTCCTATTTCTCCTTCATACTTTCTATAATCGTATGTTTCAGTTGCAAACTTATCTTCTTTAAGTCGTGATTTATAATAAGTGTTTTCGTAATTTTCAAGTCCATCTTTTACTTCTACCCAAACATAACGGTCATATATTTCTATACTATCTTTTTTCTTTTTATACTTTTCAAATTTTGTTTCTGGTCTACTACCAATTTCTTTACCACCAACTTGATTAAAACAAAGAAAGTCATCTTTTTCTTTAGAATATGTACAAGCTCCGACAAAAAGTTTCGTAAATTGTTTTAAAGACAATTCTTTATCTTTACCAAACAACTTATGATAAGCATTTTCTAACTTTTCCTTATTAACATCTTCAAAAATCCAATCTCCATCGTATTCTATATCTTTACGAATCATATCTTCATCTCTTAGACATTTAGCATATAAATCTTCTTCATTATATTTATACGATTTTAACTTTTCACAATCTCTCAATTTTAGTTGTTTTTTATTTTCAATAATTTGATAAGCATAATAAAGTTTAGATTCATCACTTAAATCATCATAAGTAACTAATTTATCAATATAAAAGTTACTGTCTATATAAGTATCATAATCATTTACATATATAGGATAGATATAATCAGCTTCTAATCTTTCGTACAATTCTTTAGCTAGCTTTTTATTCTTAAATTTTACCTCACTACCAATAAATAAAGCACAACCAATTAAAACTACTACTCCAATCAATACAAACCATATAAAATTCTTTTTATTCCTCATATAAAACTCCTTATTAACAACATCATACAACTTTTTCTTTTTAAATAAAGCATTTTCTTTCTAAATTTATTATCGTTATTTTAAAGAAACATATTTAATTTCTCTATTTTTTCTATTAATTACAACCAACATATTATTATCTAGTAAAGAAAGTCCATAATCATTAGTACTTATATTGTATTTATAAATAAATTTCTTATCTTTTAAAGAAAAGCCTAAATAATAATCTCCTAACTCAATAATTGCTGTTTCATTATCTATTAATCCCATATTTTTATTACCATTACAATTTACTAAAGTAATATCATTAGAACTATCTATAACTAACATTTTTCCTAAAGTACTATCTTCTTTTCCTATATAACTTAAAAGATAATATTCCTTTGTCATTAACACCTCAGACAAGCTCCACTTATCTATTTCATCATTAACATATATTTCTTTTGTTTCTTGAGTATCTAAATTCATTTCATAAACGATTTCCTTATTGTTCGAAAATTTACTATAAGTAAGAATATTCTCTTTTATTTTAAAAGTACTATTAGGAAATATTAAGAACTCTCCTACTTTTTTATCTCGATTTCCTTCCATAGCCATAAGACATTCTAACTCATCATTTTCTATCTTATTTAAAGAATTTATTTGCATATCCTCGCTATCTTTATTATTTATAAGAACTACATAAATATCATCATTTTCTTGACTTTTAATAAATACTGGTAAAGTATCAGGGCCATTAACTTCTCCTTTAGCAAGTGTTTTAGGATTTGTAAAAGTTAGGGAAGACTTTTTTAATTCCCAAGCAAATGTATCGTTATTTCTATTTTCAGACACTTCAATATAATAAATTTCTTCATCTTTAATAACATAATTCCATATTCTTTTTTTATTATTATACTTATAGTAATTTGTTTTTTTAGTTACTATATTATAAATAAATACTCCCTTTGTTTCGATAATTACGTTATTTATCCACGGATTTAAACACTCTCCATACATAATATCATCTTTAAAGTATTTAATAGAAGGATAATCTTCTTCACATGATTTTAAATCTTTCTTAAAATTAGTATCGTTTAAAGTTATTTCTTTTGTTGGCAATTTTTCTGCATCATTAAACCAATTAAATGTCCTGATTTCTTCTTGTTTTACAGTTTCTTTCTTCTCTTCTTTGTTTACATTTTCATTACATCCTGTCAACGTAAATAAACTTAACACTATTAATAACAAAATTCTCTTTTTCACTTACTACACCTTACTCTCTTTACTTTTTTATTTCTTAATCTTAAATAAAAAATTAATGGTAATGCAACATTTAATATTCTTATTACATCTTCACAAGCATAAGAAACTATTGCACTTTCATAAGTTATTCTAGACTTAAAACTAAAGAAATACCAACCTATTAGTATTAAAGGAACAATTATTAATTCGGAATAAGATATTAATTTTAAATATTCGTTTAAATCTTTATTCTTTGACACACCTATTACACATATTGCCGTAAATATGGTTATTAATAAGAGAAATACAACTAACATTGCTATAAAATCTTGAAAATAAATACTTTTATTTAAATGTCCTTCTAACCATAAATTATTATTAATAATAGTTACAAAAATACTCAAAGATATTCCATTTAATATTTGCTTTTTTATAGATGTTTTTTTCTTCTCTTTACTATGTAGTTTTTGAGGATTTCCTAATACTTTATAAATTAAATAAGTTAAAATAATTATAGCTAATAAAGAGGCACCAAAAATAACTATAAAAGCATTTAATGGATAATACCGAGATGATATTAATCTTTGAAATAGTATTAATTTTTCAGTAAATACAATTCCTAAAACATTAAGAACAGTAAAGAAGACTAAAGTCACACTAAATATAAATGCTTGTCTTAATCTTTTATTTTTAACTAATTTACGAATACCTATAGCAGATAGAATTATAGTAATTGTTATGAATAACCACCTAAATGCCACCAACATTCTAGACTCTTCTCCATAACCTGTATGTAATTCTACCTGTTCCGAATAATATGGCGTAATTCCATTTAACTTTCCGATTAAATTATTTATTTTAAAAGTTGATTTTTCTTTTTGCAATTTATTTACAATAGAAGTTATTTCAACATTTCTATATTTATCTTCGTATAAACCAAAAAAGTTTCTTGCCTCTTCAGCTTGTTCTAACAAATTTTTATCAATATTATTTTCACTTAAAGTTTGTCTATTATATTCTTTATATTTTTTCCAATTATCAGAACTTAATGGTTTTAATTTATATTTCTTTTCTATATAAGATAGTATATCATGATTTTGAGAGATAAAATTATCCATCGCTTTTTCTTCATCTTTAAACTCACAAAACAAAGATATTTTTGTATTATCATATTCTAAATTCTCTTTGAAAATCATATCTCCATATGGATTTTTGCACATATAAAGGCTTCTATTTTCATCAGTAATTACAGTACCATCTATGGCTGTTAATTTTACGGCACTTACACTTTTAATTCCTATAACAAATGGAACAATTAACATTAATAAGAATATTTTTTTCAATTTAATCACTTACTTTCTTACTTAGTTTTAGATAAAAGACTAGAGGTAAAACTATATTTAATATTCTTATCAAATCTTGGACTGCAAAAGAGATTAATCCTCTTTCATAAGTATACATATCTAATTGCGGATTTATTTTTTCAAAATATAACCAACCTATTATTAATAAAGGGGCAATTATTATTTCCGAGTAAGTTATTAATTGTAAATATTCATTTATATATTTCTTTTTTGATACAACTACCATACATACCGCTATTAATAAAAAGACTAAAATTATTCCCGCTATTAAATCTTTCCATATAACAACGTTTTCTTGATAAATATCTGGCCATAAATGAGTAGAGGAAATTTTAATAAATAGACATAATGCTATCCCATTAAAGATTTGTTTAAATAACAACTTCTTTTTATCATCTTTATTATCAGGTAATTTTCTAAAATTATTTAATACTTTATAAATTGGATATATTAAGATAATTATTGCTAATAAAGAAAGACCAAAAACATCTATAAAAGCTTTTAAAGGTGAATAATCAAAAGCTTCTAAATCTTGAAATATTACAAATTTTTCTAAACCTATTTCGGAAGTAATACTAGTAACTCCAAATAATACTAAAGCGACACTAAACACTATTGCACTTATTAAATTTAATTTTTTATTCATTTACAACACTCACTTCTTAATTCCATAATATATCCATCTTACATTTTTTGACAAGCAACAGTTAGTTGCTTATTAAAAAAACAACCTATGGTTGCTCTTAAAAATCAATTAAAGTACTAATATATTTGTCTATATAATAATTATAATAATCAATATCATCTTGGCAATCAAAAGAAGGACAGCTTACTTCACCATTAAACATTGTAGAGTCTTTTATAATTACTCCATCTTCATATTTTGAAAAACGATATTCTTTAATTCTATAATCAAACATAAGCCATTCAGAATCATTAGAATTTTCAACAATTATCGTGTTAGGTTCAAGATAAACTTTCACTTTAATACCATTTCTAAATTTTTTTACATATACATCATTTCCAGTATTTTTTTCTTTTTGAAATTTAAAACCTTCTTTTATAACTTTTTCTTTTATTTTATCTTTAAAGGCATTATCTTCAATAACACTCGATTCTAAATCTCTTTCATCTTTATAATGAAAAAATAAATTTTCATTGACATAATTTTGGATTAAACATAATTTAAGAGTTTCTTCTTTTTCTAAATCATCCTCTAAATAAGTTATTCTAATATACAAATTTTCTTTAAGCATATCTAAATCACTATACTCAAAATATTCATTACCACCTTTTCTTTGAATTATAGTAATAGCAAATTGCTCTGGTGAACAATAATTTTGACATAAATTAGAAATTATTTTTCTTTCTTTATCATCTTTTAAAAAATACAAATATACTTCTTTAATATCTTTAACATTATTTGTCTTTAAGCCACTAAGATTAATATAAGTCTTATCATTAGTAACAACCATTAACGAATTATATATATTAAATTTTTCTGTTGCTCCACTAACCATATACACTTCTACTTTTTTGTAAGTGTTAAAAAAGTAAAAAATGAGAAATGAAAGAAATGAAAGAAGTAAAACAATAATTATAGAAAACAAAGTTATAAACAATCTCTTTCTTTTCTGTTTTTCAGTTTTTAATATTTCTATTGATATATTATTTATTTCTTTTTCATTCTCTTTTTTTATTCTTTCGCCAACTAAGAATTCATTAGCTGTTATTTTAAAAATTTCGCAAATTATTGATACTAAACAATAATCTGGGAGACATATTCCCTGTTCCCATCTACTTACTGCTTGCCTAGTAACACCAAGTTTACTTGCAAATTCTTCTTGTGACAAAGATAATTTTTTTCTTTCTTCTTTAATAAACTTTCCTATTTTCATATTATCAGCCATACTACTACACTCCCATTAGATGAGATTATAATATCATATTTTTATTATTTTTTTATATTAATTTTAATAAGTATAATTGCTCTAAATATTTTCTATTAAATATTCTACTATTTTTATCATCTAGTTAAAAAGTTAAAATTTTGGCAATTTTACCAATTTTTGAGTTATTGTTGTTTTTTTATTACAATAATTAATTTTTTGCTAAGCAATAATTAAAATTTCGCAAAAAATTCACGTCAACAATCGGAAAATGGTGATTTTACAAGGATTTTTCCATATGTTATAGTACCTTTGGACATGGAAAATATTTCGGTTTTGCCTTTTTTTCTTATTTACTTCAAGGGGTTTGGTTGAAATCTAAATCTTTAGGAGACATGTAAGAATGAAAGGAGATATGCTTATGAAGAAAATAAACCAAAGTTTGTTAGTAATCATATACATATTATTGTTTATAATAGTATATTTACTATTCCATAAATAAGAAAACCCGATACATAAAGTATCGGACACCAATAAAAGGTGACGAGTAATTACCCGTGTCCTTTATATTGAAATAATATCACATTATTCTAATACTTTCAATTAATTTTTGTTATGAATAATATAAATATTAAATTTTGTTATACTTTTCTTGTACTTTTTCTGGCATATCATCATATTCTACTTCTTCCCACTTATTAACACCACTAATAAGATAATACTTAACTTTCAAAAAAGCTTCATTTCTTAACTCCCTATTTGTGCCAAATTTTATTTCTTTAGAAGCACCATTTTCATCATACATCGTTAAATTATATTCATATTTCATTCCACCATGGATATCAAATACTCCACCACTACTTTCAACTTCTTTAATTTTGGTATTATCAATTCTTGTATAATAAGTATAGTCTTTTTCAAAGATAAAATAAAAACTTACAGCACATATAGCAAGAAAAGCGATAACTCCAATAATGATAGGTAATTTTTTCAATTTTTTTCCTCCTCTCTAATTTTTATCGTATTAACATAACTAACTTGAAACCATTTATCATAAAACATCTTTTTATTTTTAAGCAAAATTATCATGTCTACTATATAAAACAATAAGATAACTAAAAATATTAAAATATAAACAAAAAAATCTTTTTTAAGAGTTAAATTAAATATTAATTCAAGTAAATAGTTAGCATATAAGATTAAATAAAGTATTCCAAAATAATATGCAAAGAGAAATATTATTCTTATAATTATATTTAATAATTTATATTTTTTAAATTCTAATCTTATATTCAAGAACTTACTTCCTAATGTAGTACCATTCATTAAATAGGGAAACACAATATAATAAACGATAAAAAGACTTAGTAATAAATATTGTCCTCTTATAAAGATCCTTAAAAAAGTATAAATAAATAGGAAAATAAAACAATCTAAGATAAACATAACAATTCTTCTAAGACCCGATACTACTTCACTATTTCTTAAAGCCTCAGCATCTATTTCTTCTCTTGTTGGTAAAAACTTCATAAAAGCACCAACTATCCAAAAACCAATAACACCACCTAAAGTATTAATTATTAAATCATCAACATCAAAGACACGATAAGGATATGGATAAACAAAATATAATCCTGTAATTTGGGTAAGCTCAAAAAACAAACTTAATAAAAAACTTAAAATAATTGTTTTCTTAAAGGAACATCTAAAATAATATCTTAGATAAGCACCAAAAGGAATAGTCATTAATAGATTAAAAAATACTGTATAGAAACAAGGTTCCCTAAGGGCTTTTAAATAAGTAGAAGGATTATTTATTACTAGCGATGTTTGATTTTTAAAATCTGTAATAAAATTAAATGGTATTAACCTAACCATATTCGGTTTTGCTACCACTTCATTTTTATTTGGCAGTGGCAAAATTACCAGAAAATACAAAGTAATCATATAAAGAATAAATGAATAAATAATTAAAACACGGTAAGGATTTATTGAGCCATATTTATGGTATTCATGAAGAATAAAAGGAAAAGTAAAGATTAAAGCAAGGAAAGGAAAAACAATAATTGCTGTTTTAATTGAGATTAAATAAGTCATATACTACTCTTAATATTTTTCCTTAATTATACGTTTGCTGCAGTAATAAGTAATTAAGAAATATCCACCATAGATAAGTAATAAGAAGATACTTGTCATAATAATTGATGGTAAGAGTTCCTCTGTTCCAAATATTTCAAGAATTTTAACAGCAAACTGAATGCCAAATACAGAATGAATAATAGCAAGTACTAATGGTAGTAAAAAGAAAATACCTATTTGTCTAAATAGCGCCCTGTTAATAAGTTTTTCAGGAGCACCAATTCGCCTTAATATTTTAAATCTTTCTTTATTATCACTACTTTCAGATAATTCTTTTAATCCCATTATCGCGGCGCTACTAATTAAAAATATAACACCAATATATAGGCCAATAAATGTAACCATAACTGTTAAACTATTTGTTGATTCTTTGATAGATATTTTTGTTGTTCCATCTGGTAGTAAATATGTATCTTTTAAAGGATTTGAACTAAGGCTATTTAAACTACTTTCAATATTTTTTATTTCTTGTTTATCAGTTGTATTATAATTTCCCATGAGCATATCTTGATAAAGATAATTTTCATCTACTATGTTATCAGCAATTAAGATAATTCCGGCATTAATACTTTGACTTGACATTTCTACAAAACCATCTTGACATTCATTATACTTAGGATGTAAAGTATGGTCAAATACAATAATTGTCTCCTTGTTTTCTAAAGCAATATTTCGAATATTAACCATTGATTTAAAATCAGCTAAGACAATGTATTCATCATCACTCAAGCTGTACTCTTTGCTACCATAAAGCCTAGCCACCTTATTATAATCACTTATCTTAATTATTTCTTCCATCGTATCATACTTTATAAAAGGATAGTTTGTTCTAACACTTTCTAACTTCGAACCCAAAGTATGATTTAAAGTTAAGTCTGGAGTCGCATACATATTGATTTCTATATAATCACTTAAATACTTTGTTATATCATAGTCAAATTCCTTTAATTTTTCAAGGACATTAATGTGCGAATTATTTATTTGAGTCTCATTTATTCCATTATCTAAATAACTTTGTTTTAAATAAGCATTATCCATATTTCGCTTATTAGTAAGTTCTATATCTACTGGAGCAAATTTCTTTATGCCCTCATTCATAGAATTTTTCATTGTTAGACAAGAGGATAGTAAACAAATAGTGATAAAAAGCATTAAACAAATAATTGTTGTACTAAAAATAGTTGTATTTATTTTGCTTGAAAATTGTCTTAAAGTAAAACTATTTAAACCTTTATAATAAAATTTTGGCAAAGACTTGGCTATTCTTAAAACAAGTCCCGATAAAGACCAAAAGATAAAGAAGGTACTAACAACACCCATGATTATCGGAACAAAGATATCTTTAGCATTTTGCATACTTACAAAACCTTTAGTCACCATGTAGTAAGCTCGAGATAAAACTAATACAGATAGAACAAAAACAATTATACAAAGAAAAGGGTTTTTAAGACGTAGCTTTTCACTCTTCTTATTGCCATGTAATAAATCAATTAACTTACATTTACTAACACTAAAAGTATTAAAAAGCATCACAAATAAATACATAACACTAAAATAAATGATTGTCTTAATACAAGCCGACTTCGAAAATACAAAGGTAAACTTAGTTAAATCAGCTTCAAACATATTAACAACAATAATACTCATTAATTGTGATAAAATTGTTCCAATAAAAAGACCAACAATTAGAGAAAAGATTCCAATAAGAAGAGTTTCTAAAAATAAAATCATCGAAATACGTCTTTTACTCATCCCTAATGTGAGATATATCCCAAACTCTTTATTTCTTCTTTTAATCAAAAACCTTGAGGCATAAATTATTAAGAATCCTAAAATAAAGGAAACAAAGACACTAACAGCTGATAACATATTCATCATTAATTTAATAAGTTCTCGAGTACTTTGTGAAACATCCATCATGGCTGTTTGCGAGTCAAGGGCATTAAAAACATAAAAGATAGAAATACCAAGAATTAAAGTAAAGAAGTAAATAGCATAATCTTTAATACTTTTCTTGATATTTTTTAAAGATAACTTAAAGAGCATCTTCTAAGTCACCACCTAAAAGAGTTACAACATCAATAATTTTATCAAAAAAGACTTTTCTTGTTTCATCACCTTTATAAAGTTCTTTGAAAACTTGCCCATCTTTAATAAACACTACTCTACTAGCATAGCTTGCTGTAAAAGCGTCATGGGTAACCATAAGTATTGTTGCTCCTAACTCGTTATTAAGATAATTAAACTTCTCTAAAAGCATTCGAGCTGATTTCGAGTCCAAAGCCCCTGTTGGTTCATCAGCTAAGACTAACTTAGGGTTTGTGATTATGGCCCTAGCACTTGCTACTCGCTGTTTTTGTCCCCCACTCATTTGATAAGGATATTTGGTTAAGACCGATTTAATGTCTAACTCCTCAGCAACTTTTTTAATTTTTGTATCAATAGATTTAGCACTTTCATTTTGAATTGATAAAGCTAAAGCAATATTTTCATAAGCTGTTAGAGTATCTAACAAGTTAAAGTCTTGAAAGATAAAGCCTAATTCTTCTCTTCGAAATTTATTAATTTCAGTACCTTTTAACTTCGTAATATCAACTCCACCAACATAAATATGGCCACTTGTAACATGGTCGATTGTCGAAATAACATTTAAAAGAGTTGTTTTGCCACTACCACTAGAACCCATAATCGCGACAAATTCACTTTTCTCTACTTCCAAAGATAAATTATCAATAGCTTTCGTCAGTGATGAACGACTTCCATAGTACTTTTCAATATTATCTACTTTTAAAATATTTTCCATAAAAATTCTTCCTTTCCTCTTTTAAGTTTAAAATAAAAAGAATATTTTGTCGTTCGTTTAATATTACAATATCTTACAATTTTGTAACATTACTTAATTACTTCGTAAAATTCGTTTTTAGAGAATGTTATGGAAACTTTGGTAAACTCATTTAAGACTGATTCAATAGCAATTTTAGCTCCTAATTTTTCACACATATTTTTAGCAATAAACAAACCCATACCAGTGGAAGTTGTTTTGTTTCGACCATTTTCTCCTGTAAACGATTTGTTAAATACTTGTCTAATATCTGTAGAGCTGATTCCTATACCATTATCTTCTATAAAAAGAGTAACATCATTTTTAGTTTCTGTAGTACTTATTTTAATATACGAGTTAGCACTTTCTTTCTTATATTTAATCGCATTATTAACTATTTGACCGATGATAAACTCTAACCACTTCGAATCGCTATAAACGAAAACATTCACATTACTTGTGATAAATTCAATTTTACTTTCTAAAAGTTCAGTCATATTTTTCAAACCAATATTTTTAATAATCGTTCCTAAATTTACTTTGTTAATGTAAAAATCTTTCGTTGCATTCTCACTTCTAACATAATATAGCACTTGCTCTACGTAATCTTCTAGCCTTTTAATTTGTTTTTTTATTTCTTTGTTTAACTTATTCTTATGATTATTAACCATTAAAGAAAGGGCAGAAAGAGGTAGCTTAACTTCATGTATCCACATTTCTACATATTCTTTAAAGTCTTTATTCGCTTTTTCAAATTTTTTAATATTATCTAAAAAAGATTTGTTAATTTCATATAAAGCTTGATATAAAATTTCTCCATCATAAAATTCTGGTTTCTCTAAAGTCTCCAAAACTAAATAAGCTTTATCTAAAGACTCAATATTATCCAGTAAATAGGTATAAAACTTTTTCTTCCTGAAATAATCAATGCATAAATTTATTAGACTACAAATTATAAAAATAAATAATAAAGAAACAAGAATATATTTATCTACTTTAAAAGCCAATAATATTAAAGACATTATAATAAGACCAAAAATATTTATAATTATAGAATATAATTTATCTTTTAAAAATCTTCTTAATTTCATAATAAAATATACCCCAAATTTTTACGAGTTTCAATCGAATTAGGTAACCCTATTTCTTTTAACTTAGTTCTTAATCTACTTATATTAACAGTAAGAGCATTATCATTAATAAACTCATCGTTATTCCATAAAGTAGTCATTAACTCATCTCTTGTAACTATTCTATTTTGATGATTAACTAAGTAATTAAAGATTATCATTTCATTTTTGGTTAAAGTAATTTCTTTTTCATCTCTTTTTATTGTACTTTTTAGAATATTGATTATTAAATCTTTATAAATAGTAGTATCTTCATTATTATTATATCTTTTTAAAACTGCCCCAATACGAAGTAATAAAATATTAGGGTTATAAGGTTTTGTGATATAGTCATCTGCTCCATAAGTTATTGATAAAGCCTCATCGACTTCTGAATTTTTACTTGTAACCATTATAACGGGAATATTAGATTTTTCTCGTAAATTTTTTAGTAATGTTTTACCATTAATATAAGGAATATTTATATCAAGCAAGATTAATGCTGGATTTACCCTAAGGATTTCTTCTAAAGAATTACTAAAGTCTTTTAAAATAACTCCTTCATAATTGTTATCATTTAAAAGATTTTTCAAAACATTCGCAATAACTAAATCATCTTCAATAATTAAAATTTTGGTCATAATAAACATCACCTTTATTAATGGCAATATTATAGCACAAACATTTTAGTTTTTTAACTTTGTCTTTTTATTTATTTTATTAAGTACTTCTTTTTTCTTTTCACAAAAGCTTTTTTGGTGTGAGCGATTATAAACACTAATAAAGTTCGCACATATACTTATGCCAAATAATCCGCCTTGAACGAAATGAGCAATATTAGGAGTAAATATATAGTTTAAATAAGGAAAAACATTATTTAAAAGAGCTAGTAACAAAGTAATTGAACCAATCAAATTATATTTATTAAATTTTTGATTGTTTTTAATTTCTTTAATATTTTCATATTCAATTAATTTATCAATTGTATCTTTTAAATCGATTAATTCCTCTTTTGTTCTTCTCCTACCATTTAAGAGCTCTTGGATATCACAATTAAGGTATTCAGCTAAAAAGGTAAGCACCCAAATATCAGGCATAGTTATTCCGTTTTCCCACCTACTTATTGATTTAGAAGTGACTCCCAATAGCTCTCCTAAATCTTCTTGAGTCATATTTTTTTCTTTTCTTAATTCAGATATAAATTTTCCAATCTTTTCTTGTTCCATATTATCCCTCTTTTCAAAATAATTTTACCTTATAAAACAGAAAAAAGACAGGACAAAGCCTGAGAGTTTAGTTAATTATGCAAATAAAATTTAAAATATTAAATTATAATAAATCAATGATTATCATATATTGCAGTAAAATTTTAAAAATGATTTATTCTTTTTTTTACAAAATTTTTTATCTTTATTAACCTTTGATTTTTAAAATTTTGATCAAAAAATTATAGACTATTTTAATTAACTTTATAACTTTTTTAATTGCTAATATGTCAATTTTTAAAATTATTAGTGACACATTAAATTTAAGAACTACCTCATTAATTGATTTTGTCTTCCATATATTACAGTAACTCCATCTTATATTTAGCCCTAGCTTGGTTATTTTCTTATTAATCATAATTTTTTCCTCTCTTTCATGTTTGTAAGTTTAGTTTTCTTACAAGTACTAGGCAAAAATATTTCATAACTTTTTTACTATTTTTTAAAATTTTCTTTAATAAATTTAAGAATTTTTTCTTTATGCTTATGTACTACTGAAATAGAAAGATTAAAAATATCTGCTATTTCAGTAAGTGAATAACCTTCTAAAAAATGAAATTTATAAATTTGTTTTTGACGTTCTGTCATTTTTGAAACAATTGTTCTTAGCTCATCTACTTCATCTGATACTTCATCATTTATAGATATATTGTTTGAAAGTAAAATACACTTATCTTGATTTCCATCATCTTCAAATATAGAATCTAGTGACAAGTTCCAAACTTCTGTATATTTTTCTCCTGGGTGCTTTTTTTCCCATTCTTTAATATCTTGTTTTTCCTGTTTAGATATTAGTCTGTGCCAATTTTTAAAATTGTAATAAATCTCTGAATCATCTAAAGAATGAAGTTTCTTGATAATTTTTTCTGTTACTCCTTCCTCTCCTGGTTTGATTGTTACCTTTGTTCCATTATTAAAATGGTAAGTGTAAGATCCACGTTCTTTTTGTGGTGTTTTATGACTTTTCATAAAAATATTCTCCTTCTTCTTGTCCTTTTTTGAAGAGCAGAAGGAAAGAAAAAAGTTTCTATTCTATTAGTACACAAACTCTTAATGCTGATTTAAGGTACAATAAAGAGAGGGTACTAATTTAAGCATTTTACATAATTAATTGCTTTTAATCGTATCCATCTGCCCTATTGCAAATCAGGCATCTAATAATATTTTTGGATTAAGATTCTAATTTCCCTTAATCACTAACAAAATTATATATAGAAAAAGATAGTAATTGAAGATCATCAAAAAATACATAACATTGTAAAATTAGTTATGCATATAATGATTGTGTTATATATATAATTATATTATAATATATATATTAGGTATTTTTTTACATAACGAATTTTAGGATTATTTAAACAAACATAGTTAGTCTACTAACTTTTACAAGGAGGATTTTAGTAAAATGAATGAAATAAAAGAGAATTTTTTTGAAAATAATGCTTTATTTAAATTTAAAACTTATTCATGTGATATGGTAACAGATGTAATTCATACAAATCCCAATAAAGACCCAATCTATGAATACAAATTAACTTCTAATATAAATAAATTAATAACTTTAGCATATGCTCCTAAAAAAGGATTAGTTAGAATTGCGAGTAATGGTTCAATAGAAGAAACTAATATTCTTGGAATTTTTATTTCATTATGTGAAAAAAATGAAAAAGACTTAATTAAATTTGTGAATGAAAATGGATTCATTTTTCCAGTCGAATGTAATAACTACGAGAAAATAAAAAAAGAAGTACTAACAAACATTCTAACTCGACTAAAATTAACCATTGAACTAATGTCTGATGTTTCTTCTATAAAAAAGAATTATTATAAAATAGTTTCAAGTATAATTAAATTATTGTTCTACGCACCCATAGAATTTAAAACTGAGCTTATGAAAGAGAATTATAATACCCATCATTATAATTATGTCGATTTATTAAAATCTACTGGCGGAACTTTATCGATTAAAAGACAGCAGCAAGAATTTAACTCCGATGTGTTTACTATTGAAGAAGATACTATTTTTCCTAATTATGAAGTAAATATCACTCATTATAATAGTTATATGAGTAGTACTAATGTTGGAATTTTTAAGAATATTTTGCATCTATATGTAAATACAGATTTTGAAAATGATATAGAAAGAAAAATATCTGATGTATTATTCCATTCATTGGAAAAATGTCAATCTTTAGAAAACTTTTTAGCCGACGAAAGCAATGTTTTGTTAGACTTAAATAAAATTGATAATAAGTTTAAAGAAACAATAATTGAAGTAGCTAATTATATAATAGGAGAAGAAATTAATTCAAATTTAACTAGAATACGTCCTTTTTACGATTCAAATAAAAAAAGTCCATCATGGGTAATTGATGATTTGTTAAGTGCTCTTTATTTTTCTATTTTTTACCTTGATCCAAATTTAGAATTATATCGACAATGTTCTAATCCTAAATGCAATAAATGGTTTTTGGTAAAAACAACATCAACTAAGAAAAAATACTGTAGTGAGGAATGTCGAAATCGTGTAGTACAAGATAGATACAGAAAAAGGAAAAAAGAAGTAAGTTAAGTACAAAAAAATCTGCATGAATTTTTCATGCAGATTTTTTTGCCTTTATCTTTGGTACGTTTTCTCGGCTTAAAACTATTTCTATGCATTCAGCTAATGCTATTTTTTCTTTTATTGGTTTTCCCGAGTAATGATACATTAAATGCCTTGTATCCATAACTATACCTTGTATTCTTTCATAGTTCTTTTTATTCTCTCGCCAGTCGCCAATAGCTTCTCCTATATTTCCTACAAACGAGTCTATTCCAAAAAAATTTTTTGACATATTAAATGGCATTATAAATGCATTAAATAACGAATCATTACTAATATTTTTAATTTTTTCTAAATATTCTCCATAAGTAATTTGTTTATTTATTGATGAACCATTTGGCAAATGATCTGGTATTCCAGTACAACCATATTTATAACATTTTGCATCAAGTATATAGTATTTGCCATTATAAATCATTATTGTGTCTGGTATAAGAGGCCTTTTTTCTTTATATTTTCCATGATCAAGTAACCAACGTGAACGAGGAAAGTATTTTTCTTTATCTTTTTCCCCAAACGCTCTATCTATTAGTTTCTCCCACACGCGATCAAAATCATCTGTCCCAAAATAAAATTGATTATCAGATGTCTTTTCATCCATATATAAAAGCATATTTTTCATTGCTTGAAACAAAGATCTTTTTTTATCATCATTAGTATTTCCTAATTTATCACTTAAAATTCTAACGGACTCTTTAATATTTGGATGTGGTCCAGGTTGTTCAGGCATATAGTTAACATATAGCCATCCAAGTTTTTTAAAAGCCTCATAAACACAAAAACGATTAATTTGAGTAATCTGTTTATTATTATTAGGTGTAACATCTCTTACAGTAAATTCTTTATAAATAAATGAGCTAACACCATTTTTTTGTTGTACCAAAGGTACTTGATCTTTTACAGTTTTTGACCAATTTTGCTTTCCTTTAACACTTGTTTTATAAATTGGGTCAACTTCAGTATAATATTTACCACCTATTGCAAAATAATATTCTATAACACTTTTATAAGCATTTATAGGAAAATCTACTGATTGAGGCGCTGCAAATTTATTTATAGATAGTAATCTATCTTCATTTGTTGTAAATTCAGATAAAACTTGTATCAAATGTTTAATATCTGATCTTATTTCAATATCTTTTTCTGGTAATTGGTAACCGATAGGGAAAAAGACCATCGCATTATCAGAGTCTACTTTAATTCCTACAAAACGGTCACCATCTTCATTTGAATTAATGTGGCAATGATTTGTTATATCATCATCAATCATTACTTTACATAATACTGAGTCTATATCCATACACAATCACCCCTTAATCTTCTAAATGAGTAAATGCATCTTTGACATTATCTTTAAACATTGCAAAACGCTCAATACCTTCAGAATACATAAATTTTCTAATTACTTGTTCTAGGCTTTGATATTCTGCTGTATCAAAGACAATTTCTCTATTAAATTTAAATGCATCGTCCCATAAGTATTTTATTACTTTTTCTGGAAACTTTCTATTTTGTTTCATTGCATTTCTTATTTCTATAAGTCTATGATTTTCTTGCTCCGTAATATTGTGATTTTCCTCTTTTTTACATAGTTTTTCATAAACACCTTCTGATAATTTTCCCATTTTATCATCAAATATCAAGTCTTGAAAATGAACAAAATATATGCCTAAACGTTTATCTTCTGTCGATGTCATTCTTGCACTATTTCCTACTATAATTTTATTAATTTCTGTGCAAAATGTCTGCCATGTTACTCCTGTATCAAATATTATAGCATCTGCTAATTTTCTATCAACATATTCAAAACTATTTTCTATAAGTCTCATTTCCCATCTACGCTGAAAGGCAGTATCTAAAGTAAATACATTTTGATCAGATGTATTCATTGTTCCTATTATAGATAAGTTAGACGGGATACGTACTTTGTGTCTTGCATCTCCATACACTATTTTCGCAATATTTTCATTAGTAATTCCATATTCACTTGTTCCAGCAGGAAAATTATCATTATTTTGAGTGTTTTCAATCTTTCTGTCTAATAACTGAAATACCTCTCCAAATATTGCAGGTGCATTACCGCGATTAATTTCTTCAATAATAAGAATATATTCTTTATCTGGATTAAGATAAGCATCTCTTAAAATTGTAGTAAATGGTCCTGGCGTAAATTTATAACTTACTTGCCCATCTTCTGCAACGTTAGGTAATATTTGTCCTATAAAGTCGGAATAAGTGTAGTCTGGATGGAAAACTAAACGCTCTACTTTACTCCCTTTCTTACAATATTCGTGTTCTATAGTCCAACTCTTCCCAGAACCTGGAACACCATATAATAGTATATTTGTACCATTTGCAATACGAGATATATTATCATAATTCGTTACCTCGCCTACATTTTCTAATATACTCGTTTTAGCTTTACCATCCTTTAGTTCAAATAATGATTTTGTTGATCCTAAAAATGAAAAATAATCTTCTGTTGTAAAAATATTTGGATTTTCCTCAAAAATAAAGACTTTTTCGGCTACTTCGTTAACAAAATCTGGATGTAATGTAATAGATTCTTGCTCCACTATTAAAGTTGGTAGCTGTCTTAATGCTCTAATCAATCTATTATCAAATTTTGTTCTATATTGTTCAAATTGGGATACACTTTCACTATCTTCTCTTAATAACTTAATTAATAGTAAAGTATCTAAAAAATCTTCAAAAACTTTTGTAGTAGCAACTAAATATCTGTATTCAGCCATACTTATAATATATTTTCCAGTTGTACGCCCTAATTCAACTAGTATTTTATATAATAACATAACTGGGTATAATCTATAGCTTTGTCTTACTCCTTTACTTTCTTCATCTATTAAAGAACTAATATACATCTTTTCAATTTGTCTTTGTATTATATCAATGTATAAATCTTTCTTTTCAAATTCTCCATTACATCTTCTATTTATTTCTTCAAATGTTTCAGTAATAATAGAATCTTCATATCTTGTTGAAGTCATTGTGATTAATCCAAAATAAGCTGCTACACGTAAAGCTCTATAATTGTTAGAAATTTCAACATCTGTTTTAATTTTATTAATTTCGGCAATTCTAGTTCCTATAAACTCTTCTAAATTTCCTGATACTCTTTCTTCTTTAAATGCTTTTAAAAAAGAGACCAAATAGCAAAGATTATCAAACGCTGTAGGTTGCTTAACCAAATACCAACATTCGAAATCTTCTGCATTCTGTAATTCTGTTAATTTATTTTGTAAAATAATATTCATTTTCTAATCCTCCAATTCTAATATTTTATTTATTAAACGAGCTAAAAAGTAGGATATTTTCGGAGGAACCGCATTACCTATTTGTTTACAAACTGAAGTTTTATTACCATAAAATATAAAATCATCAGGAAAACTTTGTATTCTTGCTGCCTCTCTTGGAGAAAGAGTTCTATTCTCTATTGGATGAATAAACCTTCCACCTGCAGGTGTGTCAAATCTTGTTGTAATCGTTGGAGCTTGTTCTTTCCAACACAACCTTCCATATGCACCACTATGAATTGAATTTATTTCTTCATCTAATGATGTAAAATTTTTCCCATTATCGATACGTTTCATTCTATCGATTGCTAATTTAGAATGCTTAGTCTTTGTGTGATTAGTTAAAATATCAGCATTAGTTGCTAAATATTTTTGATAATTTGTAATAGGAGTAGGATTGTTTATAATTCCATCATCTGTAGTTTCACCTAAGTTTCCTATAGCATCTTCGACTGTCGTTTTTTCAAAATAATGAGGATAATCTTTTATGATATCTTTTTTTGTATGTTCCCACATTTCATCAAAATTCACACCAAACTTTTTAGTTCCTATAATTATCACTCTTTCCCTTTTTTGTGGTATTCCAAAATCAATAGCTTTTACAATTTTATAATGTAATTCATAAGGTTCACCATCCAAAATGTCAGAGTCAGAAAATATTTTTAAAATTTCCTTAAATATTTTCCCGCCTTGCATTGTTATAATTCCTTTAACATTTTCTATAACAAAAGCCTTAGGCTTAACAACTTTTACAATATTAAAATAATGTTTGAATAAATAGTTTCTTTGGTCATCAATAAAACCATTTCTAATCCTTGCTCCAGCCATTGAGAATCCTTGACATGGCGGTCCACCTATTATAACATCAGCATCTCCTATGTTAAAGACTCCTGATTGATCAATATTTTTTATATCATCTACAATAACATCAACTTCAGGGTGGTTTAATTTATAGGTATTTGCTATTTTAGAATTAACTTCCACAGCTTTTTTTATAGTATAACCATCTTTTATAAATCCTAAAGATAATCCACCACAGCCTGCGAATAAATCAATTACATTCATCTTCTGTACCTCCACCTATTCTATATCTATAAGCAAAATTTTTTATATACAAACTTTCCTCATCTGTCAATCCAAATAACTTATTAATATAATCATCTATCTGATGAATAGTTTTTATACATAATTTATGCTTATACTCATACTTAGTTTGTTTTGTTCCAACATATATTTTTGTCTTTTCTAACTGTCTTTCTAGCTTCTGAGCCAATTTATTTACTTCAGAAAAATCATTTATTTTAGGTACCTTAAAACCTATTAATTCTTTTTTTGTTATGTGCCAACAATCAGAAACGCAAATCCAATACCACCAAAATAATGATGAATTAAGTATACACATACAATAACTTGCTTTATCTTTTGTTTCACATTTAAAAACCTTATATTCAGAATTAGTGTGCTCATTCAAAAATGCTTTAATCCAAAATGTTGCTCTCATATTCAAATAGATATAGTTATTTCCATTTTCCATCAAACAAATTATTGGGTATTTTTGTCTTTCAATTTTTTTAAATATACTTATATCAGTATTTGTTCCTAGTTTTGGAATATACTCATCTTTAATATCTTTATTTTCTACTACTTTAGAATTGTTAAATAATTCTCTTCTTTCATCTCTATACCAATATTTAAAGTTGCTAGTATATATTTTTTTTGTTCCTTTCTTGTTTTTTCCAAGCACAATAGACAACTTTTGATGGACTAAAGTAAACAAACAATCTGGTCTATCTGCATAACTCAAAATATATTGTTCTTGAATATTTTTATACAACTCATTACGAATACTCTGCATTCTTGGCGTTGAAACATAAGATAATGGAACAATAAAGCCTAGCACCCCACCTTGTTTCAATTGTTTTGATCCATTTTCCAAAACATTTGCATAAATATTACCATATTTTTTTAATGGAACTGATTCACTTTTATAATCTTCAATATATGGAGGATTTCCTATTATTATATCATATTTATTTTTTTGCATTGAAATATTTTCAACATAATCGTAACATTCAAAATTATTATTAAGTACTTCAGAAATCCCCCTTATTTTTTCTACACCATATTTATTCAATATATATATAAAAAGCCTTATTTTAGTTATTATAATTGAATCTTCATTTAAATCATTTCCTTTTATTGTTTCTACTATTTTTTTTATCTTGCTTTTCGTCACACTAATATGGTGTAAATCTAATAAATTTAATTTTAAATCCAAAGTTGCTAATAAAAAAGCACCTGATCCGCAACATGGATCATATACTAATTTTCTATAGCAGAATGTACTATATGGTATTTCTTTTAACTCTAATATATCTATATTATTAGGTTTCATTCTATTACAAGCCATTTTTGCACAATTTATAAGTATAAATTCAACAACATCTTTTGGTGTATAATAAACACCTCTATTTTTTCTAATAGATTCTTTTTCATTTAAAGTAGCAAGACTCTCTTGCATTTCTTCATATGTATAACATATATTTAACGATTTATATCCTTTAAAGACTTCTCCAATAATAATATTTATTTCATTATGTATTATTTTTAATTCTTTGCTACTATAATTCTGATTTAAAAAACCATTTACTATTTCCAATGCATTTGTTAATATATTACTTACCATTTTAACCGCCTATTATCTATTTATTCATGAAACAATTACGTTCTTTACCTAATCACCAATTTTAACAATTTAAATTTCCATAGCTTTCCTATTTTATGAGTTAGTATTCCTCATTTCTAATTGTATAATTTTTTAGTTCAAGACGTTCTAAATCTCATTAAAATTTTATCTTTATAACAATCATATTTCTCTGTATAATCAATCTTATAGAAATATTAATTAATCCTTTCTATACCTATTTATTTAATATTTTATTATATTATAACTATAAAATATTAAATAATCAATGTATTTTCCTTAATTTTATACGATTTAAATACTAATTCTTTTATGATCTATTTCTTTTCTTTTGTTTTTTCAAAAATCAAATCTATTTTTCAATATCTCCATTTCCTCTAAGTTCTATTGGGACAAAACCCTTATAAACATACCCTAAATTAAGCATTTTTTTGATAATCTATCTATGTCCTGTAAAGCGAAATTTATCCAAGCCTACAAGATTTGATTCCATTGTAACAAATTTTATTTTTCTCTTAACTCCTCCAAAATTGTTTCTTATAACTATATCATACTACTTAATTAGAGTTTAGACTATAACTTTTCTTTATAAATTAAGTATTATTTATTACACTCAATTTTACTTTTTAGTCTCCTCTTTGTTCTGCAAAATATAAATTTGAAGTTTGTTTTAATCTTTCAACTACATCATAAATTGTCTTACCATCTTTTTCATATAAAATAATTTCACCAGGATTATCATTACTAAAAAAATTCCATGCTGTTAATAAATTATCAGTTTGATAAATTTTGTTCTTATTTAATAATTTTACATATTTTAATAAATCATCTTTTCCTTCAAAAATTGTCACAACATTATATTTTATCTGTCATTATTTCGGCATGAGTAACATGATTTCCTATTCTTATCTGCCCTGCTCCATCATTTACAAATAATAAACCTATAGAATTTAATATTTCTTTAGCATATTCTTTTGAGATATTATCAATATAGTAAACATCTTTATGAAATATATTTTTTACTTTTTCATTGTTTAAATTTGTAGGTACTTCCAATATCAAGAATATTTCTTCTTTTTGTAACTCAATAAACTCATTAATTATTTTTAAAATTTTGTCTTCATTAACATTTGCTATTAAATAATTATTCTTAATCTCGTACTCTTCTTTTAATTTATCAGCACAAGTTACTATTGCTCCTTTAATCATTTTTAACATAGTATCACTCCTACAAACTATTTTTTTTCTTAATATTAACAAAAAAAGAACAATCTTAAATGTGAATTGTTCTAATCATTGTTATTACTTAAATAATTTTTAATAAACTCAGCAGTTTTTTCTACACCTTGAGAATCAACATTAATCATCAAATCATAATTACTCATATCTTTCCAAGCTCTACTCGTATAAAACTCATAATGCTTTTCTCTTTCTTTATTAATCTTAATTATTTGTTTAAGAGCCTTATTTTTATCCAAACCATAATACTTAACAGCTCTTTTAACTTTTGCATCATCGCTCGAATACAAGAAAACTTTCAAAACATTTTTATTATCTTTTAAAATATAATCAGCACAACGTCCTACAATAACACAAGATTCTTTCTTGGCTAAATCTTTAATAACTTTTGCCTCAGCAATAAAAATTCTATCATCGTTTACACTCTTTCTTTTACTTTCATCAATCTTTTCAATATACTCTTTTCTTAATCCCGATTCTTTAGCTGCTAAGCTAATTAGTTCTTTGTCATAAAAATTGATGCCAAGACTTTTAGAAAGTATCTTTCCAACATATCTACCACCTGATGCATATTCTCTTGAAATTGTAACAACAATATGTTTGCCTTGATAATTATTCTCATTTAAAGTTATATCATCATTACTTTGATAATCTTTTTTTCCTAATCTAATATATTCTCCTCCAACAATAAAAATAGCAATTACAAAGCAGATAAAATCCGATATACAACCTGCATAAGCTAGACCATAAATTCCTTTATCTAAAACAATAGATAAAAATAAGGATATTGGAATTAATAAAACGATTTGTCTAATAAATGATAAAGCTGTTGCTTTCTTCACTTTACCCAATGATTGAATGGAAATACTTCCTGTTATTTCTAAAGCATTAAGAGAAATTAAAAGTAAAAATGAATGACACAAAAGTACTGCAAACTCCATAAATAAATCATAATTAGCATCAGTACTACTTATAAAAATACTTGCAATTTGTCTTGGAAAAAAGAACAGCACTAAATTAAATAAAATACCAACAATAAAGTTAATCGTTATAACTTTTTTTAGTGTTTCCCTAACTCTTTTATTCTTTCCAGCTCCATAGTTAAAACCGATAATTGGTTGAGCCCCAATAGAAATTCCTAAAACAATCGAAATATAAATGCTATTTATTTTCGAAATAACACCATAAACTGATAAAGGAATATCAGAACCAAACTTAGAAGTAGAACCAAGTCTTGTCATCATATTATTCATAAAAACAAATAAAACTAAAACAGTACATTGAGTAATAAATGATGATAAACCTAACCCAAGGATTTTAAAGATATTTTTATCAACTTTTAAACTTTCTTTATTTATTTTAACTGATTTAAATTTTTTCAAATATATAATCGCAATTCCAAAAGATACAACTTGCCCAATAACTGTTGCAATTGCTCCACCTTTGACTCCAAGATTAAATCCAAAAATGAATATAGGGTCTAAAATGATGTTGATAATTGCTCCTACTACTAGCATAATCATGGAATATTTTGGTGAACCATCAGCTCTAATAATGTTTGATAAAGCTGAATAAATAATCATAAATGGAGCTCCAAGGCAAATAATTCTTCCATAATCTAAAGCATATTTATAAACATTTTCTGTACACCCAAATAGCATAACTAATTTTGGTAAAGCTATAAATGAAACAATTCCTAACAATAAAGAAATAATTATTGTAAAAATGATTGCTTGCCCCACACCTTTTGCGGCTTCTTTTTGATTTTTCTCACCTAGTTTTAAAGATAAATTGGCAGCCGCTCCATTTCCTATTAAACTGGCAAAAGCATTAAAAACTATAACTAAAGGAAAAATTACATTAGTTGCACCATTACCTAAAGTACCTACTCCTTTACCAATAAATATTTGGTCAACAATATTATAGACAGAATTAATTAACATACTAATTACACAAGGAATAGAAAATGCAAGTATTAACTTATTAATTCTCTCTTTACCTAAATCTAACTCTTTCATAATACATCTCCTTTTTAAGCACCTTATAAAGAATAGCACAAATAAAAATTTTGTGTAAGCTTTTTTTTAATTTTCAAGAAAAAACAAGCCTTTTATTATTTATTTGGCTTATTTTTATCTATTTTTTCTTATACCATTTTCATCTAACTGATATAATTCACATGCTACTTCAGCAATATATTTACGGTCATGAGAAATACTAATGATAGTTCCTTTAAAATTTTTTAAAGCATTTCTTATTACAGGATTTGACAAAGGACTTACATTTCTTGTTGGTTCATCTAAAAGTAAAACGTTACACTTATTTAACACTAATTTGACAAGAAATAACTTTGCTTTAGTTCCATTACTTAGATATTTAATTTTAGATGTCATTTCTTCTTTTGTAAATTTCATATTTCCTAGATATGTCCTTGCTAGCATAATATCTTCTTTATTACCACTTGGAGCAATAAAATCTAAGACGTATTCATAAGACTCTAAAATATCATCATAATTTTGCGGCATATACCCAACTATTATGTCATCTCTATCTTTTAATATTTGATAAATTTCTTTTAATAAAGTTGATTTTCCTACTCCATTTTTGCCTATAATACATAAATGAGTATTGCCGACAATTTCTAAATTAATGTTTTTAGACAACACTTTTTCTTGAACTTTAAGCTCCTTTATGTGTAAATCTAATATTATTTTTGTTTTTGGTATTTCCACATCTTCAAAAAAGAAATTAATACTTTCTTCGACATCAGGTAGTCTTGTTAATAGAGCATTATCTAACTTCTTTTCTTGAGATTTTAAAGAATGCATTTTCTTTTTTAACATTCTTGCTCCATGAGGATTTTGTCTGGAAATATTATTTTGTTGATGTTCTACTTTTTGCATTACTTTTCTTAATTTATCTTGTTGTTTAATAAATTCTCTTTTTTCCGATTTGGCCACTTGAGTTTGTTTTGTAATTTTTTCTAATCGCATATTAACATAAGTATCATAATCAGTTTTTAAAATCGTATGTCTGCAATCTGTTTTCTTCATTGTTTGTTCTAAATGCAAAATTATATTAGCTGTGTTTGATAAAAGAGTTTCGTCATGAGAAACATATATAATTGGCTTATCTGTCTTATTAATAAAGTTTTCTAACCACTCCAAAGTTTCAATATCTAAATCATTTGTTGGTTCATCTAAAAATAAAATATCGTATTCATTTATTAAAAGTTTTAAAATCCTTATTTTTACTTTTTCTCCACCTGATAAAGTTCTAATTTGTTGTTCTAATATCTCATCTTTTAAATTAACAGCTTCTAAACTTTTATAAAAAATATTTACCTTTTCATAGTAGTCGTTATCACTCAAAAACAAAAAATCATAAACCTTTTTATCTAAGTCCTTATCTTTGATAGATTGTTCTAAATAACCAATAGAATTTCCTTTAAAATTTATACTTCCTGTAACTTCTGCATAATCACATATTCCTAATAATGCTTTTAATAAAGTCGATTTCCCATTTCCTTCTTCGCCAATAATAGCGAGTTTATCTTTTTTATTTAATGTAAATATTAATGCTTTAACAATATATCTTGTCGATATCGCTATATCCACATTCTTAACTTCTAGCACATTATGCCTCCTTATTATATTTTGGCATAATTAAAAGTTTATGCCTAACTTACTTAACTTGCTTTCTCATCTTCCCACCTCCAGATATTTTATAAATTATTTTTTTGTTTTATTAAAACAAATCTTAAATGTGACTTGTTAATTTATTTCATTTCTATTTTAGATTGCATTTGTTTTTCTTTTTCTAATTCTTTTAAACTTTTCTTTGGTGTTGGCATTTCTTCTGGCATCATACCACCAATATCTGCAATTGCCTTTCTTACTTTTTTGCCTACTTCATAATGGACATCTTTTGCTTTTTTCTCTCCTTGTACATTATCTTTAATTAGTCTTTGTTTAGTTTGATTTATTCTAAACAAATTAGCAACTAATTCATCTTCATTCATATTATCTAATATATCTTCCCTATATCTTAAGCCTTTTCTCTTAGCAATATCATCTGCTGTTTCTCCATTATAGAGTCCTTTATATCCAGCATTATGAAATTGGTCAAAGTTTTTAACACCTGCTTTTTTAGCTGTTTGATTAAGTGAGTAATTGCCTTTTTTAGTTAAATTTCTTTGATAAAATCTTTTCTCATCTTCTGATAACTCAGAATATTCTTTTTCAGTTAACTCTTGACGTCTTGTTTGTACTGCAAAATAAGTTTGACCTAAAGCAACAATTTCTTTTCTAGGGTCCGAATTCTGTACTATCAAGTAACAAGCATATCTAGAAAGTTTAAAATCTTCAATTTTAACCACTGCATTATTATTTCTTTTTGACAACTTGTCGACCTCGACAAGTTGTTCTAAAACCTCATAACCACTATTTGCACAAGCTTCTTTAGCCTTATCTATAACTCCTCTAAATTTTCGCCATTCTTTGTATTCTAATGCTTCTTGTAATTCTCTAGCTAGCCAATACTCATTACCAAATTCATCAGTATGTTTAATGCTCTCAAATATTGTTTTATTGTATTCTTTAATTTCGTTCATCCATAACCTCCTATTATTTCTTCTTTTGTAGATTTTGTAGAAAAAAACAACTTAATTATCACATTAAGATTTAAGTATAATTACCTTTTTTACATTATAACAAAAAAAGAACAAATCTTAAATATAACTTGTTAACTTTTTTCTATATATGATTGTTTTCAGTTATTTTTACATATTCTATAAGCAAAAACCTCCAATCATATTTTACTCAAATATTATACAAAAACCCAACTTCTGTATAATTTTCATCGCCAATTAACGCAATTTTTTCACCAATAATTTCTCCACCCATTTTAGTATAAAACTTTTTTGATGGTTCATTGTCTTTCAAACACCATATTATCATCTTAGTTTTCTTTTTTCTTTTAAACTCTTTCACAACATATAGAAACATCTTTGTTCCAATACCCTTATATTTAAAATTTGGTTTTACATATAAAGCTACTATTTCACAGTCTATCTCTTCCATATTAGAAGTATAACTATTACTATCAACATATCTACAAAATCCAACTATTTCATCATTAATTTCGGCAACTATATAGCCATCTTGTTGATAATCATTTTTTCTTTTTAAAATTAATTCATCTTTATTTAAAGAATTTAAATACTTATCACTAATTATTCCTTTATAAGCTGTTTGCCAACCACTTATTTGAATATCAACAACACTTTCAATATCTTTTCCTAATATATTTCTAATCTTAATTTTTTCCACAAACTCACCTTTTCGTAACTATTCAATATCAAAACTTTCTGTTTTTAAATCACAGTAGTATCTTCCACTTGTCGCTGTAAACTTTAAAACACAATAATCAGGGTCAGTTACACCTTTTTTGTAAAACATTGTATCTCCTTTTTGCCATATCATCTTTTTTGTTTCTTCATCTTGTAAAACTTCCATTTTTCCTATTAACATAACTCCAACATATCTAATTAATCCTTTATGATAAAAATAGATACAAGCTTTATCATTATTTTTAAACTGATTAACACGCAAAGATGATGTATTAGTCGAAAAGTAAAACTCTTTCAAGCCGTTTCTCTTTCTCGGTTTTAACATTGCTTTAATATTAGGAAAACCTGTACTATCAATAGAACCAATCAAAGTAACATTTTGTTTAGCAATAAATTTTTCAATTCTTTTTAAATTCATATGTATTATCTTTCCTTTATCTTTATAAATTAATTATTTTATTTCAAAATGCTTTACTACTTCCGCTACTAAATCATTAACATCGATAGTTCCATCGTTTACAATTAATTTACAATCATTATCTTTACACTGTCTTGCGACTTCTTTAGCAAATAAGGAATCTCTTTCCATCCAATTTTGGAAAGCTTTTTCTTTATCACTACACTCTTTTAGCATTAAAGGAACATAATTTCTTTTTTCATAATGTGATACTTGAAATTCTTTTGTTGGAACAATAGCTATGTATTTACTGTTTGGAATCCCTAGTTGCTTTATTAAATTTGGAACATAAGCACATCCTTCAGTAATAATAGCTTTATCATTTTTTATCTTCTTTAAATCATCTAATATATTTGGAAAAATTTCTTCATAAATACCAAACTCCTCTTTTGTTTGGATTAAAGGGTCTCGCATCCATATTTCTTCTTGACTCATTTGCATATTTTTAGTACACAATAGTTCTTTTCTTTCAACAGCGAGTTTCATATAATCATCTAAATAATCATCAACTTTAAAATAATATAAATCATATTTTTGCGAAATTATTTCACAGATTGTACTTTTCCCAGCACAAGGTGAACCACCTACAAAATAAATATTTTTTATCGTTTCTTTCTTAGCCATAAAGGTACTCCTTACACTCAAATTATACCTTATTATTAAATAATTTAAAATTCTTTTTTTAAATAAATTCTTACAGAAATTAAATAAGAAATAACCATAATTGCAATACTTGATAATGGTATAGCAATAAACAATACTTTATCTAAAGAATTAAGAAAATTTATTAAAGAAGTAAAATCAAATAACTTAGATAATGTAGCACAAAGAAAGACAATTGCAAAGACACCTACAAATAACATGATACGACCTTTTTCAACACCAAATTTATAGACTATTGGTAACCAAATAGCTAAAATTATGGATAAACCTAAAATAGTTCCAAAAAGATTTGATAAAATTACTTCTATATCAAAGATATTTTTAGATAAAATTGTCGTTAGATAAGTAATTATTAAACCAATAATAGTAGCAATTGCAATGAAGATAATTGCCGAAATATACTTGCTTTTGACAATATTTCTTCTACCAATTGGTAACGTTATAGCATAAGCATTAAAATTATTAAATTCATCCCAACTAAACGTTGATATAAACATCATTATAGCTAGGAATGGTAGAATAAATGAAACATTAAAACCTTCTCCCTTCATAGAAAATAACGTAAATACTAAAATGATAACGATAAAAGATTTTAAATTACTTTTTATTAAAAGAAAATCTTTTTTTATTAAACCTTTCATTATTTCTCCCCCTTTATTATAAGAATCATTAAATCTTCTAAGGTAATTCTATCAACAATAAAATCTTTATATTTCTTATTCATTTTGTTTTTATCATAGATAAGGATTTCATAATCATACTTATTCTTTTTATAACAAATAATATCTTTTTTATCAATCTTATCAAAAGAATCTAAAGAACATTTTAAAATCCCATAATTATCAATGATTTCATCTCTTAACTCATTAAGAACAATCTGACCTTTATCAATAAAAATAATTTTATCAGCAATATGCTCTAAATCACTTGTTATATGAGTGGAAAATAAGATAGTATGCTCTTCATCACTAACAAATTTTTGAAATATCTCTAAAACTTCATTTCTAACAACTGGGTCAAGTCCACTTGTTGGTTCATCTAAAATCAACAACTTAGGCTTATGGGCTAGAGAAGTAGCAATTTCCACTTTTTTCCGCATTCCTTTAGACATTGTTTTTAGAGTTTGATTAAAATTAATCCCAAATTCACTCAAATATGTATTAAACAAAGTAGTATCCCAATTCTTATAAATATCTTTCATAATTGTATTGATATCATGAGGTGTTAAGATTTCTTGGAAAAACATATTATCTAAAACAACACCAACATCTTCTTTAATATCTAATTCCATTTCTTTTAAATCTTTATTAAATATTTTAATTTTACCCTTACTTGGTTTAATGATATTTAAAAGTGATTTTATCAAAGTAGTTTTACCTGCCCCATTCTCCCCAATTAAACCAATTATAAGTCCTCTAGGTATTTCTAAATTAAGTTCTCCTAGTTTAAAGTTATCATACTTTTTTTCTAAAGCATTTATTTCAATAGCATTTTTCATTATTCATCACTCCCATATAGTATTTCTAAAGTATCAATTATCTCTTCTTTTTTGATATCATATTTTAAAGATAGATTAACAATTTTAGTAAGATAATCTTCAATATCTTGTTTAGCTTTTTCTAATTCTAGTTCCACATTTTTAGGAGCTACAAAAGTACCTTTTCCTTGTCTTACTAAAATATATCCTTCTTTTTCTAGCTCATCATAAGCTTTTTTTATTGTCATTATACTTATTTTGATATCTTGCGATAAAGCTCTAATTGAAGGAAGTACTTCATCACTTTGTAGTTCTCCATTCATTATCTGTTCAATAATGGAGTTTTTAATCTGCTCATATATTGGAATCGGACTACTATTACTAATAATCATTTTCATATAATTTCTTCTTTCTATATAACACTATATAACAGTATATAACTATTTGTCAATACATATTACTTAATTTTTATTTTGAAAATTAAAAAAATGCTAATAATTAAACAATTAATTTTCAGCATTCCTTTTCTTTTACTATATATTGTTACAACAATTCTAACAATCATTAATGGTAAATGTATTTAAAAACTTTTCTTTATTAGTGTAATTAATAAAAATTTTATCACCACAATTTGTTGTTTCCTTAACTTTATATACTACTCCATCAGCTAACGAATAAACATGTGCTTGGTTTTCATAATCAATATTCCAAACAAAATCTAAACATTTCCTCATATATAAATATTGAGTTAATTTTATATATTCAAATGGACGTTTCATTTTCATGTTAAAATATACCTCCTTTTATAATTTTCTTATTTAATTTATTTTTACTTTAATAATTTTTATGACTTCTGCCAATAAAAAACGATATAGCTATTAATCCTTTAAATTCATATTAACTCAATATCGTTTTATAAAAATTATTCTTTTATTTCATCTACAAATTGTTTTGAAATTTCTTTACTTATAGCTTTATCTATACTTTCATACTCATTTGTCTTATTATTTTTAATTAAAATTTCATTTGAATTTATATTTAAACTTTTTGTATTAGTGTTTAATTTAACTTCTCTTAAGCCATATTCAAAAGCTTCAATTGTATACTCATTTTTATTATGAAATTTATCATTTCTATTCATATAAACTAAATATGTTTTACTATTTTCAATTTCTATATCATTTTTAGATTTTTCTTCAACATAAGTATAGGATTCACTTCCCAAAGATTCAATTATTTTCTCCCTAGCTTCGGGATAAAGAGATTTCGTATAATCATCAAACGAAACAATTCCTCCTAATCTTAAAAATGAAATTCGAGAACTTTCAAAATTACCTTTTAATACTTTCAACACTTTAGCTTCCCCAGATGTATAAGGTTTAATATATTCATCTGTTTTTTCTCTATATGTTGTAGCAGAATTTAATTTATCAACTTGAATAATAGCAATAAACTCATGATTATCATACATTTCATCAAGATTTTTCAAATCTAATGAATAACTTGTTTGATACTCTGTATGATATATATTTTCTTCTATTTTCTCATTTGTGCTAATTACTGAATTTTTTTCACTTTGATTTAAGTTTTTATAATTAACAAAAAAACCTCCTACAGTTGCAATTATAGCTATTATAATAGTAGTAGTTAAGAATATTTTTTTCATCTACTTCACATTCTCCTATTTATAATTGAAAAATTTACTTTTTCCAGTTAATGTTCTATTCTTTATTAAGAAATTTTAAGATTAAGCCAGATATTTATTTACATATTCATCTAAAGATTCAAATTTATCAGTTTCGTTATTTTTTATGTTATATTCTTGAGCTTTATAAGAAACAGAGCTAACCTCATCTTTTTGGTTAATATTTAATTCTCTAAGCCCGTTTTCTCTCCCAATAACTTCAAATTTATCAACATTTTCATTATATTTTAAATATGCTAAATATGTCTTACCATCTTCAATAATAGGATCATACTCATAATGTAATGCATAGAAAATAGTTGAAGCATCTATTCTTGATTCCTTACGCATTACTTCTCTTTTTTCTCTAGCAGCAACAGGTTGTCCTTTTTCCCATTCTTCTAAACTCATTACACTACCTATTTTAATATAGTCAATGACATCACCTTCATTTTTTTCTCCTTTAAAGACATTATTTATAACTAACTTTCCATATGTAGAACCAACAGATGGTTCAAATTCAATATCTGTCCCATCAACTGATATTACACTTACAATAGCAATTAAATCAGCCTCATTTTTTAATACAGGAGGAGTTGTATCTTCATATATATAAGAAGCATGAAGAGAATCATCTTGAGCCTTTTCTCTTAAATCTTTAGAAAGATAATGAAAAGTTTTAAAAGTTTTTAATTCTCTAATATCTTTTGTTAACTCTTTATCATTTTTTAAATCATTTTTACTTTTATTTACTGATATAGAAATAACTCCTATTACCAATACTATTAAAGCTATAAAGACTATATACTTTTTTTTCATCTAAATTATTCCTCTCTTTCATTTAGTATAATACATTAATAGCATAATTATCAACTGCCTTTGGTGGCAAGGTAATTGGAATACTATCGCTAACTTTCTAGGCTAGTTTTAACTTTATTTATATTTTTTAATTTGACTATTGACAATATTTTACGTTACATTTTACTGTCAAACTATATTATATTTACATTGGTACTTTATATAGAAAAAACAACTAATTAATTTCTCAACCAGTCGTTTTATTAATTAACCATAATCAATAAAATAAAATATACAATACTCTATTTTTCTGCTATTTTTATCAACTTATCGTCAAAGTCTTTCATAATTATTAAAGTATCCTCTTTATAAGATTTAATAGAATATCTATACAAATCTAAATCTTTAGGCAACTCTATATCAGTGATTTCATTATATTTAGTATTATATATCTTATATTTTGAACTACTTTCTATTAATAACTTATTATTAGATATTTTATAAATGTTAGAAATGCCATTAAGTTTTTCTTCTATTAACTTTTCTTCATCTTTATATACTTTTATAAGTGTATTCTCGCTTTCATCTAATAAAGTAATTATTAAATAATTATCAAGTATTTCAAAATCAAAAATATTTTTACTATCCTCATATAGAGTTTCTATTTTATTATTTTCAGTATCATATAAATAAATTTTAGAACCTTTATCTTTAGTTTTCATAACAAAAAATATTTTTTTATTTACTAATTTAGTACTCCAGATACTTCCTATATATTCATTTTGTTCTTTATAATTCAATTCTTTTAATAATTCAAAATTTTCTTTATTAAAATGATATATATATATATTTTGAGAGAGCAAATTATTAGATTCATCTACTCTATCAATACTTGAAAAAAAGTATAAATCTTGATTTTCTTCATCAACTATTAACTCTGGAAATAATGTAAACAAACTACAATTCCCTTTTAACAATACTTTCCTATCACTTAATTCTTTATTATTTTTTATAAGACTCCAACTATAGTACTCTCTTTTATCTATTGTAATTGTATTTATTTCAACATAATAATAATTATTATCTTTTTCTATAAAAGAAGTAACTGAGCCTTTAAAATTTGTTTGTTTTTGCTTAAAAGTGTTTGTATTTACATCATAAGTAAACAAAGCCTTTGTTTGTCCTAATCCTACATCAACAGGTTTATTAATTACACCATTATATTTATTATCATTATAGTGAGTTATTTGATAAGTATAATTTTTATTTATATTACTCTTTAAGGATTCCGATAATTTTAACTCATCTACCTCAATATTATAATTAATAGCTTTTTTATCATTATTATCTTTCTTATTGTTAACATTTAATGATTCGTGATTATCTGTTTTCTCATTTTTATTAGCACTTTTTTTATTATTAAAACTTATAAACAACAAAGATACTATTAGTACACAAACTACTAATAATATAATTATATTTTTTTTATGCATGAATTACATATCTTCCACTAATATTTACTGAGTCAAATGCTTCTTTACCAGTAGCTCTATGTTTACCAAAAGTATTTCCATCTCCGAAGTCTCTACTGAAAGAATCTACATAGAACATATACTCTCCAGCACCAAAAGCATTATATGAATAACCATCTATTACATAATAATGATAAACCTTAGCACTTGATCTTTTATATAATGGTAAAGAATTAGATATTGAATGCATAATAACAGGTCTTTTATTTGTAATACTATTTACAACCATACTCTTAAATGAATCTAATGAGTAAGTATTTCCTAAAGTATAAGTATATTTTGCTCCCGAAATATAGTTATTAAGAATATTTCTTATTTTATAAACAACAGCACTACTTCCTGCATTTCCCATTTCACTTTCATATTGAGATTGTGATTTAGAAGTTCCATTAATATTTTGTAATACCTCTTTTACACTAGCGTAACCACAACCATAAGATTTTTCTTGCTTATAAGCAGTTACATTTAATTCATTAGTAAAATAAAATGGTGTTGGAACATCTTTATTCAGATTTTCATCATTCAATATTTTTTCTTTTGAAAAAATTGTATCGTTTGCGCAAGTTAAATCTAAATCTTTTGGGTCACTTTGCTCTAAAATATATTTAATTTGTTCCTCTGTATATTGACTGTAACATTTTTCAGATACACTTTCTAAAGCACTAGCATTAATTTTGTTGATACTAAGAAGTCCTAAAGTTAAAACCCCCATAATTAAAATTTTTCTTTTCATAATTTTTTTATTTCCTTCCTTCTAACTTCTATATAAGAAGTTTAATTTATTTTTCATTTTTTCTATGTTAATTTTTTAATATCTTTTTTTATACCATATATTTGACTCCTTTCATTTAATTGAAGAGATTTACTTCTCTCTTGATTTCATCATAACTCTATTAATTTCATATTTAAAGCAACCGTTGGTTTCATATACAAAAAGCAACCAACGGTTGCTTTAGTTGCTTTTAAAAATGTTTAAATACTCTTTTCTACTCCTGCCATTTTATCAAATAATGAACTATTATTAAACAAAAATACTCCACCTAAGCCCTTACTAGAAAATGTATAATTCATACTATCATTTAAAGATATATTTTTTACTGCATGTTGATAACTTGCATACATTATTCCACTTGCTTTTGTTTGAAATAAAATTTGCACAAAAATATTGTCATTATCTGTAGGTAGTTTAATAGAAATGCCATAACCATTATTTGTTTGTTTTGCATTATAAGTAGCATTAAAATTGTTTGTTACATAAATATTAGTAAAGCTAAAATTAGTTCTAAACCCAAAAACATCATAACTTCTAATTTTGGGTGGTTTTTTCCAATTAAGTTGAACCGTAATCATTTTCTTATCGGGAATTATCGATTTAATAATCGATAACTCTTTGTATTCTGTTGAAACATTAGCATTATCTGAAAATGGCAAAATTTGATTAACGTTTGATTCTTTTTCAATTTTTAAATCTTTAGAACTATAAAATTCATAATACTTATTAAATGTTTCTAAGTCCATGCTATTTAAGAATTCTTCACCATGAATAGTTTTAATATTATTATATTGAAGTTCTGTCATTTCAACTCCATTGGAACTTGTAAAATAAACGTTTTCTTTGGCATTTACATTTGAAATAAAAACAATAAATAGTACAAAAGTCATAATCATATTTTTTCATAACATTTTCACCTCCTCCTTGAAAATAAAATAGCAAAGATTTTCTCACAAATAAAGCAACCGTTGGTTGCTACCATCAGTTGCTATTCAAAATCAATTAAAGGATTAATATATTTATCCATATAATAATTATGATATTCTCGATGATTAGAACAATCTCCTTCAAAGCAAATTAGTTCATCATTAAATAAATGAGATTCCGAAATAGTTTCATTTCTCTTATATTTATCAAAATAACAATCTTTGTATTCATAATCATACATAAACCACTCTTCTTTTTGTTCGTCTAGAACCATTATATAATTAGGATTAAGATAAAACTTTACAATAATATTATTCTTATATTTTTTTATATATACCTCGTTTTCGTCTTCATCTATTTCATATTTGAATCCATCGCTTATAACTTTCTCTTCTAGTTTATCTCTAAAACCATCATTTTCATTAACAATTGGTTCTCCCTCTTCTTCTTTATCATAGAAGAAAAATAAATTATTATTAGTATATAACGAAATAAAATCAAGTTTTATAGTAGCAGTCTTTTCTTCTTTATCATCTTTATTATCATAATAAGATAAATCTACATATAAATTTTCTATAACTAATGAAATATCTTTATAAGAAAAATATTCGGCATCTCCTCCTCTTACTTGCATTATTGAACCAGCAAAACTAGATGGAGAACAATTATCTTTTCTTCTACAAGAGCTAGTAAACATTTCTCTTTTACTATTATCTTCTTTTAAATAATATAAATCTAATTTTACTACTTCTTTTTCTGTTTCTATATTACCTAAGTTTATATAACTTCTATCATTACTAATAAAAGCATCTGAATTATTTATTTTAAAATTTTCATCTTCACCATATATTGAATAAACTTCTACTTTATTATATGTATTAAAGAAGTACAAAAAGAAGAAAAGAAAAATTAAAGCTATTATAGTTATAAGAAAAATGAAAATTAATTTCTTTTGTTTCTTTTTTCCCTCTTTTAATATTTTTATTGGGATATTATTTATTTCTTTTTCGTTTTCTTTCTTTTTTCTTTCTCCTGCTAAAAACTCGTTAGATGTTATATCAAAAATTTCACACATCTTTTGAATTAAATCATGACTAGGAAAACTTTTTCCTTGTTCCCACTTACTAACTGATTGTCTAGTAACAAAAAGTTTACTTGCTAACTCTTCTTGTGACAGTCCAATATCTTTTCTTTCTTCTTTAATAAATTGTCCTACTTTTATATTATCAGCCATATAAAACACCTACTTAAAAAATATATTTATACTATATTTTAACATAAATAAAAGAACTAAAATAGTATTTTTAAGCAATTAAAAACAAGCTATTTCTAGCTCATTATCAATTTTAACATGCAATAGTAAGAATATTGCCATTATTATCAAAAATTGCAAATTCATCTCTTCCATAAAATGTTTTATGAAATTCTTTAGCAATTTTTACTTTATCTTTTAATTCATTGTACATTTTGAAAACATCATCAACTGTGATAAATAATGTAAATGTTGGGATTATTTCACCTTTTTGTAAAGTATTATATTCACTTAGTAAATTTTCTTGTTCTTGCAACATTATAGATATTTTATCTTTGTTTAAAATTGCAAAATTCAAAACTTCTCCCTCTTCTGGAACACTTAAGACTTTAGAAAATCCTAATTTTTCTTCATAAAATTCAATTGTTTCTTTAACATTTTTAACCATTATATTGGCTGTTATAGTTTCATACATTTTTCATACCTCCAATAAGATTATAAGAAATACTACAAAAATTGTCTTGTAAAAAACAGACATTATTTATAATCTTCAATTATCTTTAAAGGAGAAATGCCAGTATATTTTTTTATTTCTTTAATAAAGTGAGATTGGTCATAGAAACCACAAATACTTGCAATATCTACTAAACTAATATTCTTTTCTAACATTAAAGTTAAGCATAAATGCAGTCTTAAAATATTTAACAAAACTTTGGGAGCAACACCATAATTAGTTTTAAACAAACGATAAAGATGTCTTTCGTTATACCCAAAAGTATTAGCTATATCAACTACACTTTGTTCCAAAGGATTTCCATACAAGTTTTCCACAACTCTTAAAAAAGTTCTATCTTTTTTATCCCTCGTTTTTTGAAGTAAATATTTTTTTAAATACTCTATTCTTTCATCTCTATTTTCTATATCTAATATTTTATCCATATTGAAATCTTTTTCAATATCATTAAAAGGTATACCTTTATCCATTACTTTATCTGCTTGAATATTAAAAAGTAAATAAAACACTCCAGGTTTTAAGCGAACTCCCATAAAGTCAATATCTTTATTTAATTCCAAAACCATTGTATCTTTACTAAATCCCGCAAAGCAAATTGTTTTATCAACAAAATCTATAACTATATCAATACAAGCATCGGGTAAAACATTATTAGAAATTTTTTTATCAGATATTTTTTTTGATTTCATAGTCCAAATACACATACAATAATCTTCTAATTCTTTGATATTGTATTCTTGATATAAGATATTTTCTTTAAATTCTTTATCTAATAAATATGGGATTTGCTTTGGGTAATACATATGATTTTTTCCTCTCCTATATATTTTTCTTTTTATATAATTTTTCCATTTAGTTAACTATAATTTAATATACTATTAATAAAAAAAGCAAGTTATCGACCAATTTTTACTATACAAGTGCAAATATTGGTCGATAAAAACAAAATTCATAATAATACATATATATTTTCTTCTTCAATTTTTAATATATCAAAATATGGTATATTTTTTTTGATTAATCTTTAAAAGTTCAAAAATATATTTTGTATTATTAATATCAAAATATTTAAATTTAAAATTTTTGAAAAACTATATATTTTTTAAAAAAAACTAAATTTCTCCAATTAAAACATAGTAATATTTAATTTATTTTATTTTTGAAATACATATTTTTTGTAATTAATAATTGTTTTGAAGTTTCTATCTTATCAAAAACAAATTTCTTTCGCTCCTTATCAGTAACAACAAAACCTGCTTTTCTAAAAGATTTTAATGCTGCAATTCTATCAATTGGAATAAAATCTGATAATTCATTAATATTATTTTTTTCAAATGCCACTTTTTGTAATTCTTTTAAAGCTTGATATGAATAGCCTTTACCTCGATATTTATTCTGTATAACAATACCCATATTATGAATGTCATTATCTAAATAATAATAAATTTCTCCAATAGGTTCTTCTATCATTTCATCATAAATATAAGCAAAATATTTATCAGGCTCTTTATTAATCCAATTATTATACCAATTTATCTTCTCTTCAGTAGTTTTATTTATAGTGCCTGTTCGCTTATTATAACCTTTTAATTCTATATTATAACCAGAATTATATGACATTGTTTTTTCATCTTTCATCCAAGCATATCTATAATGTATCTCTTCAAAAGAAGGTGTTTTTATATATATATTTGACATTAAATTTTCCTTTCTATTTCTAAAATATATTTTCACAATCTTAAACTTAACTAAGACTTTTTATTTTTCTATATAAATTAATTCTATTCCCTCATCTTTTCCTAAATTTCTGCTATATTTTCTTTCTTTACTGTTATTCCAATGTTCATGAACACCAAGATTTGTTATTCTTTTACCAAAGCCATCATAATAAGTAGTTTTAGAAGGAGCATTATCTACTAATCCTGATTCATGAAGATAATTTTCAACATTAGAGTTATTTTTTAAAGAGCTATTATTTTCCGTTACAGTTGGTTCATTCATCAAAATATCAGCTCCAACAGAATCAATAGCGACAGGGTCTTGAGACACAATAACACTTGCTGCATAATAATTATTAAAAGGGTCACTTACCCAAGTAGAATTTTCTTTTGTAATTGAACTTCCCTCACTTACTGCACAAATGATTCCATCTAACATATAAAGAAGAGTTTTACCACCATATTCTCTATTAGCAGTTAAATCAGTTAAAGGACTATAAATATTCATTTCATTTTTTGTTAAAAACTGATGTAAATTGGCTCCTTCTGGAGGTCGCATCATATTACCATTAATAAAAGAACCAAAATGATTTTTAGCAGTTAAAGTTATTCCATAGCTATGTCCTTTTAAATTAGCTAAGTTAATCAAATAATCGGCATTTGTCACAATTGTTGGAACATAATTTACTTTCCCACTAAATTTATATGACCAGTTTATTGGAACATTTTCATCCCTTACTCCACTATCTCGGTCAACAAAAGAAACACCTTTTAAATTCCCTTCTGTACACATTTCCACCATATACTTAGGAAATAATCTTGATACATCATAAACAATAATATTTTTAGGGTTAACACCTGCTTCTTCTACTAAAGATTTTAATAGTGCTTTTAATAAAACAGGATTAGTATAAGACATATTTGTTTCTCCCGATGTATCATCGTCAAAGACACCAGAACCATTGATATTAGCTTTAATGACTATTTTTTCATTACTTTGATATCCTACTTCACCTTTATTATGATTTTGGTTAAAATAAGTAAATAAAGAATTCCAACCATCTTTAACATCATCTTTCCCACTTAAAGAAGTAATAGAAGTATTAATCATGTCTAATATTACATTTTCATCAAAATTACTTAAATTCCACCAATAACCATTTCCATCCCAAGAAACACTTTTCTTATCATGAATCCAAGAAACACGACCAGAATTTACTCCAATACCACGGCCAAAAGGTTCATGAAAAGGAAAAACTCCATCATAAGTTCCATCATAACCATTTGGAATATCACTTTTAAATTCTTCTTTCTTATTAAATAAATCCATACTTATTATTCCTCCTATTAAAATGACTACAATAATCACACCAATATAAATAATTTTTTTCATAACATTTCTCCTAATTATTTAATTCTTTATAATATTGTATCAAATTTTTAAAGAGAAATCTTAGTTTTATTTTCTATATACTCTAGATTATTAAGTGAATTGTTATTTCTTAATAATTCCATTTGCTTTTTAGCAAGATTATTTAACTTTATTAGTCTTTCTCTTTGAATAAGTCCCATCTCTATTAATGAAGCATTGATATTTTCTAAATTATTTAATATTACTAAATGTAATAAATCTGTATAATCTCTTATATTACCTTTTAAGTTAGGGTTTTGTTCTCTCCATTCTTTAGCAGTTACTCCAAATAATGCTACATTTAAAACATCTGCTTCACTAGCATAAACAAACTTTTTCTGTGTTTCTGTAAGATTTGGAACAATATAATTTTTAATAGCATCTGTTTGAACCAGATAATTTACTTTTGCTAAAACCCGATTAGCATGCCAATCAATTTTATTTTGATAACTTTCATTCTTCTTTAATCTTTGAAATTCTTGAATTACATATAATTTAAATTCAGGACTTAACCAGCTGGCAAATACAAATGCTATATCAGGATGAACAAAAGTCCCACCATTATTACCAGATTTAGAAATTATACCGATAGCATTAGTTTCTTTAATCCACTTTTGAGGAGATATTTTAAATTTGTTACTACCTGCCTCATTTTTAAACGTGTCGAATTCGACACCTTTGAAATTTTCATTATTAATCCTCTCCCATAAACCTAAATACAAAATAACATCTTTATTCCTCATCCAATTTTGTATAGGATATCTAGGTTCATCATTATCAGCATATCTTGCTAAATCTGTTAAGGATATATAATCTTCATTTTCAACTCTTATTACATTAATTTTTTGTTCTTTAACAATTATTTGAGTCTTCACATTATCTTTATTTATAACATCATCTTCTTTCTCTAAATTTATTTTTGATAACTTTAGCATTTTTCCTCCCTTCACCATTATATTTACACTGTAAAAAAAGAAATTTCTCTTTTCTTCATGAAATTTCTTTATTTTTTTACTCATTGTATCAATAATTAGATTATTGCATACAAAAAAGCCATTACTATCAATGACTCTTATATTTATTTAACTAATTAATTTATAAAATATGATTTTTCGTTTAATAAAGTCAATTCAAAAAACTTAAGTTTTTTTCTATATAAATAATTATTTTCTATTTAATTCCTTACTAAGTTTAGCGGGAACACTTCTTGGTCCTCTTATACTTTTCACATCATATTCTTTTAACTTTTTAAAACTAAATTCATCTTGATTATACCTTTTTAATAGCTTAATTTTCATAACTTTATTCATCTTTAAATTATTATCCTCATAAAGATATGGAATATCTGTTTCAACTACTTGACACTTAAACATTATCGCTGAGATTGGTTCAGCAACATATAAATAGACAATATCATTAGGTAATATCTTATTAGATTGTTTCCAAGTAATAGTATCAGTATCATTAAAAGCATTCATTACATCATAATATTTAGGATTAGCAGGTATTAACCACTCTCCTAACGTATTAGTAAAATCATAACTTATATTAATCAATTCCATAATTTCTTTCGTAGACAAAGTATTATCTAAAATTATACTTACCCAACTTTTTTTACTCATGTGATAAGCAGGATATATTCCTTTTATCTCTAAATATTTCGGAGTTTCTCTATCAAGTTTAATGTTTAATACTTCAACTTCACCTTGTTCACCCTTTATAATCTTACTTCTATCGATATTCATAATTAAACCAAACCATTTATCACTTCTTTTATTTCTAAAGACTGCAGAATTAGGTGAAGACTCCCATAAAAATTCAGGATTTACATTATATTTTTCTTTTATTAATTCAATCAATTCATTAGCTTGATTAGTTATAAAATATTTTGAAGTTGTACACTTATCTCTTATTTCCAATAAAATTCGTTCAAATTGCTCTTTTATTTGGGAAACAAATTCTCCCATATTATTTTCAACACGATAATTCGTATATTCTTCATTAAATACTAAGTCATAAATCTTTCCTCGGACATTACCATTTTTATCTATTTCAATAACGACTCTAAAAGAGTTATCAATAATTTCTTTTGTATAAATATAATTTTCGTTTTCTTTTTGAAAACCATATTTTAACAACTTAGTAAAATCAATAATACTTCTTTTAAAAATTTCATCTTCTATATTCATATAAAAATCCTTCCAAATTTGTTTTCTTTAATTATAACAAAAAAAGAACAAACCAGAAAACGATTTGTCCTTAATTTTTTAATTTACTTTCTAAAAATCTTTCAAATACTAATAAACCATAATCTTTATTATAGTAATTAGGATATTCATTTAAATGAGCCAAAGCTATTTTTGCCGTTGTAATTAAATCATCATTTGTTACATTAGTTTCTTTGTTTACTGTTCCATGTTCTAATTCTATATTAATCCCTCTTAAAAACTCTTCAGGTGTATATTTATCAAATGAAACACCCAAAATTTTTGCTGCATAGATAGCATCACTAATATTAAACATATAATCACCAATAAATTATATGTAATTACTTTCTTATTTAATCTTTTTTATAGGATGTCTTATAACTGTTTTTAATTTACTTACATCACACCTTCTTGGGTCACTTAAATATATTTCGTGGTGTAATCTTGTATCAGTTATATCTAAAACATAACCATTTTCTTTCATATATTCATGCATTAACTCCACAGTAGTAGGTTCATCATCATAAGAACCAATATGCATACATTGTACACAAATGCCTTCATCAAAGGCAAGAAATTCAACCTTAGAAAAGTCTTGTTTCTTTTTCTTAGTTGCTTCTTCAATGGCCCAAGAAAAATCATTTTCTGTTACAAAGTCCGGCAATCTAATAACTGATATAAAATGCATTGTATCTTTCCTATTATAATCGATACTTCCACTCATCTCATCTTGCCACCAAAAACCTTCAAGTGGTGGAACAACATATTCAAAGTAGCCTTCTATTTTATGACTACCTTTATAACTCATCTTAATAGTAAAAGCAATAGCATATAAAAGCCCTATAGAATTTTTATATTCTCCATTTTCATCATTAGGATTTCCTTTTCCTCTAACAGCAATATAATTCATTTTAGGTACTTTTACAATACTTGGTTTATTCTTTGGCATATAAAATTCCTTATATTCTTTCTTATAATCAAAAGCCATAATTTCAACTCCTTTTTTTATTATTTATTTTTTAATTTTTTTCTTTTATAATATTTTTAATTAACGAGATGATAAGTAGAATATCTATAGCAAACAAAACTAATCCACCAAGGAAAGAATATGCTAAATAACTTAGAAATAAAGCAACTGCTATAAAACCCATTAGAAAAATTATTGCTAGAATAAGGAAAGACAAAATAGCAATTAAAGGATATCTAATCCATTTACTTATCTTTTGGCTTTTAGCAAGTTCTATACTTCCATCAAATATCAACTCAAATATAAACTCTATTAATAAATCCATAGTAAGTAACCTTTCTTTTAAATCCACCAAAACAAGAAGTCAACTAGGCAAAGAATAGTGTTTTTTAATTTTTTATTAGTTTTACACAATTTTATTAAAGAACCTAAAAAGAAATAAAGTCCTATAACTAAAATAAGAGGAGACAAAACTTTTGTATCTTTTAACAAAGTAAAAGGAATAACACATAAAACTATCGATAAAACAAGTATTCCATAATATAAAATTTTCTTTTTCATATCTTCACCCACTTATTTTTTCTTATTAGCTAAATCTTTACAACTTTCAAGTACAATTTCTCTTACTAATTCTTTATCTTCAATATTATCAACTAAAAACATTGGTTTAGCATTTTTATAAGGTATTTGTTCTTGTAAATTATATTTTTTATTAGTTTCAACTATTTTTATAAGTAATCTATTATCGTAAATACCTCCAAATAAAGTATCGTTATAATATAATAAATATTCTCCCATCATTGACCTACAAGTTATATTATCTAATAAATTTAGTTGTTCTAAAATATACTCTTTATATTCTTTTACAGTTGCCATCTAAAACTCCTTTATTGTGTTTATTTAAATATTCTTTCATGTGCAATAATATAACATAAAAACGACTTTTAAACAAGCCGTTCTATTTATCCTCGAAAAATTCGAGTAACTAACAAAATGGTAACCCGTACGGGTTTCGAACCCGTGAATGCTGCCTTGAGAAAGCAGTGTGTTAAACCCCTTCACCAACGGGCTAAATAAGACTACTTAATAATACCTAAAATATAGACACTTGTCAATAGTGATTGCATTTTAAATAATTATATATTAAAATAATAATATGTAAGGAGGAAAATATATGTTTAGTGATGAGGAATTAGAAACAATGAAACCAAAAATGTCTATTGAATACGGAATTGATCCGGATACTCTTTCTTATGGAAATTTTGATGACATACCAAAAAATGCTTATATGGCAAAAATTCAATATACATTTTTTAAAGTTGGAGCTAATGCTACTTTTGATATTGATAGTACATCATACAATTTGTATGTAGGACAAGTTTTAAAAACAACAGATCTAAAAAGACTAAATGATAAATTAAACAAAAATTCTCAAGCTGTAACAAATGATGAAAAAATATTGAAAGACTATCTTGAAAGAGGTATTGAGAATGTTACTATAACCAAGAATGGCATTATTCCTTTAAATAATTATGATAAAGTTTTCTCAACATATGAAGAAATGGTTGAAGCAATTACTAAAATTAAAGAAACATTCCAATCAGTAGATTTCATAGTACAAAATGCTGAAACTAACACTTTGAAAAATATAAATTAAGAAATGTTCAAACATTTCTTTTTTATTATTAACTATTTTGCCATAAAAGTTTAAACTTTACTAACTATAATTTTAATTCCTCCATTTTCTCTTTTATAGCTTTAACTAAATTTTTTAAGATATATTTCTTAACTTCTTTTTTCGAAATATATCTAATAAAGAAATCAGGTTCTACTAACTCTAGTTCCATAACAAAATATTCATTATTTATTTTTATAACGTCAATCCGCTCATATAAAGCACCTTGATACTCTTTTATTTTTAAAACTTTTTCTCCTAAGATAAGTAACTCTTTATCAATATTAGAAATATAACTTATTCCCTTTTTATTATTAAAAACACTAGGAAATCTCTTTATGGCATGACTAAACTTTCCATCAATATAGATTAAAGATATTTCTCCTTCATCAATTTCCTTAATAAATGGTTGGAGCATTAAACTAGTTGACGCATTAATACCCTTAAATTTCTTATTAATTTCTTCTAAAGGTAAAGTGTTTTTTCTATCTTCCCTACTATTTATCAAATAAGTATTATTCCCACTTGCGGACATACTTGGCTTTAAAATCATCTCGCCATTTAAGTTTTCTTGTACTTGTGATGCAATATTTTTACTATTTTTGGGAATAAAGATTGTCTTAATATGAGGTATTTTATACTTTTCTAAAAGACTAAACTGTTTTTCTTTATCATAATTATTTTTTATTATTGCAATATCATTTAATACAGGAATATTATTTTTAGATAGTCTATTTAAAAACTTTTCAAAATTAGCAATATCTTTTTCATAACCCCAAATACTTCTTACAATTACTAAATCAAATTCTTTATAGTTTTGTGGTTCTTCAAATGCGATTATTTTAGCATTAATATTATTTTTTAATAATTCTTTTCTTAACAATATGTCATCTGTTACTTTATTTTGCCACTTCTTTGATGACAAAATAGCTACATTTTTATTACTTTTCTTATATTTAAGTAAAGATAATAAATTCACTTTTAAAAGAAGAATTTTTTGTCTAAGTTCTCTTCTCATTTTAGCTCACCAATACTTTTATTAATAATTGCTATATTATTTATTAAAGCTTTTTTATCTAAACTAAAAGTAACTCGAGCAATAATTTCATCTTTTATTGGCCAGCACATATTTGACCCCATGATAAATCTTATTTTACCTTTTTTATATAAATAAGCAAGTAAGTCTCTATCACTATTAATAACTAGATTATCATCTTTCTTACCTTTAAGAGAGGTAAAATCAAGGACTGCAAAGAACCCTGAATCTGGCTCTGTTTGCTTTCTTATTGTTACACCACTAATTCCCTTTAATAAAACAGCAGTTTTTTCTTTACTAGCAGTAAAATCAAAAACATCATCATAGATTTTACTCTTTGTTTCTTCATCTTTGATTTTATCTATTCCTTCAACTAAGGCTTTCAATAAATTATAACGATATTGATATTCTTTGATAATTGGTTTTATGTAATTATCTAGTGCTTTATATCTTGAATCTTTCCCATTAAATCCTGCTGCTACTGCTTCTACTTGTAAAACGGGTATCGAGTCCATTGAATGAGCTATTTCGTTAGCTAAAGCTCTTACAATTGGGTAAGGTGCCACAACAAACGCTGCTCTAATTGAGGCTAGTCCATAAGCTTTAGATAAACCAAATAAACTAATTGTATTATTAAAATACCTAGGCATAGTTGCAAGTGGTAATGCAAGATTATCAGTATCAAAAGTTAAATCACGATAAATTAAATCATCTATTACAAATACATTCTTTTCTAAACATACTTCTCCAATACCTTCTAAGATATTTCTATTTTTCTTATTCATTACTTTTCCTAAAGGATTATGTGGATTAATATTTAAAAAAGCTACTACTCTTGGTTGATAATCTAATTTACCTTTATATTTTTTAATTAAATCTTTATTAATCTCATCAATTCTTTTACTTAATTTAGACGGATTAACATAAAAATCATCTTCCTCTTCTAAATTTAATATTTCCACATGGGCACTAGTTAATTCAGGTATAATTGCAAAAATACCATAATTAGGTCCTGTAAGTAAAATAACATCTTCATTATGAGCAATTGTTTTTAAAATAAGAGAATAAGCATGGGTAGTTGAGCAAGTAAAAACAATATTTTCAATTCCTAAGCCATCATAGCCAGTTTGCTTTTCTAATTTAAATCCTTCTCTTACTAAATAATTAACAATATCTTGTCTCGCATTAATATTTCCCACACAACTAGGATACCAGTATAAATTATTTAAGTTTAAAGTGCTTTTAATTCTTTTAATACAAGGAGGAAATGGTTTAGTTCGCATCGGTGTTCCACTATGAAGTCCGCCATACTCGGAAATTTCTTTGACAGAGTCATCACCATATTCATAAACACCAACATTAAAAAAATTAAAATTTGGTTCCATCTCTTTTATAGGAGTTCCAAAATCACTCCCATCTTTTCTCTTCGGTAACAAGTTCTTTTCATTTTTTATATCTTTATTTTCCTTAACAAATAAAGATAAAGCACCACTAAAATTTGTTTCACTACAATTACTATGATTAATTGTTGTATTTATCCCTAAAGTCTTTTTGACTACTTTTTTTAATTTATCTTCTATATTATTTTTCATAATATCCCTCATTTATATTTTATCATTTTAAAGGAAGAAAAGAAATAAAACTATATTAACATTTAATATAGTTTACAAACTTTCAATATCAATTTTTGGCTTTTTCTTTTCTTTGGAGAAAATCATAAACAGTATAATTAAAACAATTAAAACACAAATACCAATAATAATATAAATTCTTCGATTATTTTTATTTCCTTCTTCATCTTCACCTTTTATTGTTTCTCTAATATATCTTGTTATTTTATCTGCAGTCGATTCATCACGAACAACATTTGTAGCATCGATAAAATCAACACTTAAATCTTTTAAATCATAATTATCAATATTAATTTTAAAAGTTGGTGCAACATTAATTTTATTACCATTTTTGGCACTTTCATCATAATTTGCTTTAATAGTTATAGAAAAATTATTTGTATCATAATTACCTACTAAAGGAACACTTTTAACACTTATATCTTCCACACTAAACTTGACTTTTCCTAAGGCATCATAAATATCTTCGTTACTATATCCTCGATAATTCCCTATAGCATATAAAAGTCCATAATAAGTATAATAAGCGTCAGCTGTAGCATACTGATTTAAATCATCATAATTATTTTCTATATTAGGTTCAAAATTAAATATTGTACCATCAAAATCAACTAAAACATCTTCTTTGCCATTACTATTTATAACTAATTTAGTATCTTTGGCTGATAAAGTAATACCATTGATTATTTCACTAAAAACTGTATAATCTTTTTTTGTTTTAAAGTAATTTTTATTATTTTCAAAATTTCTTACTATTAAATCAAGAATTTCTTTATTACTTGGTTTTAACTGATATGCGGTATTTTCACCCTTGCCATCACCACTACCAATAAGTAAAGATCCTTTTAAAGTTAAAATAGGACGAATACTATAGCTAAATTCATTATTGCCAGTTTCTCCATGATCAACAAAAGTTAAGGTACTTCCACTAACTGCTCCACTATTACCAACAATTCTAGCACCATAGCTATATCCAGCAGCACTATTAGCATAATAATTTCTTGAAGCTAGCCAATAGGAAGTGATTGTTCCATCGGCTTTCTTAGCAGTTAATGTTCCAACGGCAGAATTTGTTAAATCATAATCACTTTGATATAATAAGTCTCCGCCACCTGATGTTTCAAAAATTCCATTATTATTAGATTGATTAGTAGATAAAGTACCTTTATAAAGATCTCCAACAATCACATTAGTTTGATTTTTATATCCCATATGTCTTGCATTCACAGTAAACATATCATTTTTATAATAATTAGCTATAGTATTTAAAGAATTAATTAAATTACGATATCCAACTTCGCCACAAAGTGACAATTCTTCTTTAGATACAGAATTAGAAATAACGTCAATTGTTCCATCATCATTCTTCTTTATTACTCGCCATAGATTTAACTCGCTAGGATTTATCGTTTGATTTCCGCCACATCCCGTTAAAGAAGATGAAATACTAGTACTAGAACTTGTAGGAGTCATTTTAATATAATCTCCTAACTCTAGTTCATTAATAGATTTTGCACTTACAATATTACTTCCCATAAAAAACATTATTAATGAAAAGAAAAAGAACCCTTTTTTTCTCATATTCGCAACCACCTATTCTATTAATTATGATACCACAAAAAAAGAAAAAAATATATGCTTTTAATACCTTTTAACTTAAATAATAACTAATTATCTATATTTGTGAAGTATTACTTATCTTAGATTAATATGTAGATACTTCATCAACTATTACATCAATATTTAAATCCAATAATCTAGAATTAGTAGGAGTTTTATTTTATATTATCTATTGAGTCGTGGACAATAACACTAAGCTATCCTATTTTAATTAAAGATTTATATTCCTCATATTGAGGAGTTTTATTATTTTTTAATAAAGCTATTTTCTGATATATAAAATTTATTAAATCAGGATATTTTATTACTTTATCTATTTTAGAAACTGGCAATCCTAGAGTAAGAAGTTCAAATACTGAAGGATGTTCTAACACTTTTTCTATTTCCTTTAAAGGAATATCTAAATTTAACAATATTTTAATTTTTATCAAACAATTTAAATCCCTAAAATAACATAAAAACCTTATTTGTTCTAAATTCATATTTTTTAATTGTTCTAAATTAAAGACTTTTAAAATATTTTCAAATGATTCCAAAAAGAAAGGTGTATACCGAAAAAGAACGAGAAAATAATTAAAATCATACTCACAAAAACTTCGAATATATTTATAAAAATCTTCATTTAATAAAGGTATATTTCTTTTGTTATATAATAATGATTCTATAATCTGTTCATGTTCATTTTTTGTAATTTCATCAATAAAACTTTTAGATAGTAATTTATTATTAACATAAAACTGGCTTAATTTACTTGAATCACATAATGCAATATCTGATATTAATGTGCATACTTTAGAAGACGCATTTAAATAAAGACACGTAAATAAAGTTAATTTTCTTATCAAACTAGAATTACTACTCCATTTAATAGTTTCTATAATAAAGGATTCGTTTTTTTCTTGCTCTTTTAAACTTATAAATTTTTGTTCATACAATAAACTTGCTATACTTAAAATTATATCTTTTATTTTATCTTGTTCTTGAAATTCTATTAAAGATTCACATTTTTCTAAAACTATTTCTAAGACATTGTAAATAGCATTTAATTTTAAATCAACTTCTTTTTCTTTTGAATAAAAATAACTAACTATAGTTTTCCATCTTTTAAGAGGAATAGGATACTTTTTTATATTTAATTCTTTAACACTAATATTTAATTTTTGAAAAAAACTTTGAAAACAAGAAAGTTTACTATTACTTATTACTTCATATTGTTCATCCATAACTACTATCCTCGATATTATAATTATAATATAGTTTTTAATCTTGTACAATAACAAAAATAATTAATTTTTTTGATTGACTTATACATAATATTATATATAATATAAGTAGTATTGGAGGTTTAATTGTGAAAAAATATTTAATAATAGGTGTCTTATCTTTTACATTAATGGCAACAACAGTATATGCATTAAGTAATAATAACCAAGATAAAGAAATTAGTGAACAATCTAATTATAAAGAAAATTGCCCATATCATAACGAAGATTGTCCATATCATAACGAAGACTGTCCTTATTATAACGAATTATCAAATAGTCAAAATTGTCCTTATCACACTGACAATGTAAATTGTACTAATTGCGGTAGTAACACAACTAATTATTATCATAGCCATAGAACAAATAATAGTAATAATCATGGTCATCATTCAAGAAATAGACACCATTAAAAAATTACAGATTTCTGTATTTTTTATTTTTTTGTTAATATATGATATATGTAAACAGATAAATCCATTTCTATCGTGTCAAACATAAAAAATACTGGCACTATATTTCCTATAATTTCTTTTGGAAATATTTTACAAAGAAAAGTAAATAAAGGACCAAGTTTTGAAACTTTCTTAATACGATCTTGGTAGTCTTTTAAATGATTAATTATTTTATTTTTCATATTTTCTTCTTTAACTATTTGAAAATTATTATCTTTTATATATTTGGTAATATTTCCTATATATTCAAACTCATTTAGATAGTATCCACTTTCTATCAATTTAGCCGCTATTTCCTCAATTTCTGATAAATTTTTTCGATTTTTATTTAAATAAGCATCGTAAATTATAAATATACCATTAGGTTTTAAAACTCTATTAACTTCTTTAAATATTTGGTTTTTATTTTGTGAATAACATAAAGTTTCTAAAGCATATACCATATCAATAGAATTATCTTCAATCATACTAAGATCATGATAATCTCCTTTTATTAAAGAAATATTTAAATTATGATTTTTTTTATCTAAACTAGGATATAAATCAATACCTTGAAATTTAACTTTGGGATGTTTTTTTGCTAGATATGCCATATTGGCTCCTTGTCCACATCCTAATTCTAAAACATTATTAATATTGGAATTATTATTTAAAATTTCACTTATTTTTTTAGGATGATAATCTTGATAATTAACTCCTTTTTTACAAATGCCATCATCAGATATACCAATATGCATTTCACCATTTTTAGAGCCAACTAGACGATAAAATAGATATTTTGTTTTTTTATAATATCTTTTTATATCTTCATTAGAAAAAGAATCTTTTAAAAATATAAAATCAAAATTAAATTTACTTCTTAACCACACTAAATTTTTTATTATTCTTATTTTAGAGCTTTCCATAATTATCACCTCAGATCAAATTCTAGTTATAGTGTTCAACATTTCTTTTTCTTAATTTTTCAAGAGTTAATGGATTATCTAATTCCGTTTTTACTTCTCTTACTTCGTCGTATGCACTACTATTTAGAAAACTTTTATAATTTTCTAAATCCCTTGGTTCTTGATAAGTAGAATAATCTTCAATAGCACCTTCTCTTTCACTTAAACTACCGCAATTTCTTAAATGAGGGCTTTTCATATTTTCTATGTTATCAACAAACTTTTCCGCAGAAGTTTTTGAAATCTTAATTCTATATTTTTCTGGTAATTCTACTCCTAATTTTGTAACTGGTAACACACTACCAAATTTTTCTACTTGTTGAGAAACAAATTCATCTATTTTTTTACCTTTTTGATAGCTAATGCTTTTAAGTTCTGGATGAATTGTAAGTAAGTGGCTTTTTACTTCATCTTTTACCATTCCTATTCCTATTGGACCTATCTTATTATTATCACAAACATACCATACCAAATTCCATACTTTATTAAAGTCATCTACACAACTATATCCTGTAATCATAGTTAATATTGTTCCAAGCTCAAAATTTTTAATTTTATTCATAATATTTCCCTCTTTTGGTTATATTGTAGCATAAAGTTTTTATTATCTAAAGTGTAAATGTCGACATGAAAAGTTACGAAAATGTTATTATTAAGTTATCCTCTTATTAAGGAGTACGAGAAAATAAATAATGAAAATTAGGAATAAGAATTAATTCATGCACTATATAGCTATTGACAATCATAACATATGCAATTAAAAAAGCGTATTTCAATTTATACACCTTTTATTTTCAATTTGGTAGCGGGAGAGGGGCTCGAACCCCCGACCTACCGGGTATGAACCGGTCGCTCTAGCCAGCTGAGCTATCCCGCCATATAAAAGCAAGCAACTAAATTATAACAAATAAGAAACATTTTTACAAGTTAAATCCATCTTGCAATATATATTTTCCTAGTTGAGCCTTCTTCATATTTATTAAAAACAGAAATAATTCCTTCAACAATAGCTTTTAAAATATTAGAAGAAGAATTATTTACTTTAAAATTCTTTAAACCATTTTTAAGTTCTTTTCTAAATTGATAATCTTCAATATATTTAGCTAAAATTTTATCTATTTTGTTAGCTATTTTTACTTCTTTCATATCTTCAATATCTATCGTAAAAATAAACTTTCTATAAACACTTATTAATTTATCCGTTAAGGAGTCCCCTTCAAAATCATAGTTAATAATTTTATAAAAGTTTGGACAATATTGTAAAATTATTTTGTTTTTGTTCATATTATTTTCATTCATTACTACATTTCACCACCAAAATAACTCTAATAAAATTATATAATAATAGTGTTTTTTTGTAAAGAAAAAGAGTCTCAAAACTCTTAAAATAACTTTATAATATCATGAAAAGTAATATATACCATTAAAAGCATTATTAAGATAAACCCAACCGTATGAAAAGCATTTTCTATTTTACTATCAATAGGTCTACGTATAATCTTCTCAATTAAGATAAATAGTACTCTTCCTCCATCAAATGCTGGGAAAGGTAAAACATTAACAAATCCTAAATTTAAACTTAAGAAAGCTACTAAATAAATAATATTAGCTAATCCAGTTTTTAATGTGCTACCTACTATTGAATAAATACCAACTGGTCCAGATAAAGAATTAACTGATAATTTACCTGTGAATAACCCACCAATTGTATACATCATTTGACTCACTAAACTACCAAATTTTGTAAAAGCATATTTTAAAGATGGTAAAAAACCTTTTTTAACTTCTGATTTCATAGAAACACCAAAGACTTTTACATCCTCGCCATCTTCGTTTTTCGTTGCTTTAGGAGTAATATCATAAGTATCTGTACTTCCGTCTTCATGCTCAATTCCTATTTTATAAACATCATCTTTACTCTTTAAAATTAAGAGTATTTGAACTTTATCCCAAGTTTTAGTCTTTTTATCATTAACACTAATTATTTTATCCCCTGCTGTAATACCAGCTTCCGCAAAAGGAAATTCCTCTGTAACACTATCTATTATCGGTTCTTGTGAAGGTGCTCCAAAGAAACATGCTATTAAAAATAGCAGTACTAAAGCACAAATAAAATTATTAGTAACTCCAGCAAGTAAAATAATTAGTCTTTGCCACCAAGGTTTATTACACATAAATTTTTCTTGAGGTATCTTATTATCATCCTCATAAACTTCCCCAGCCATTTGAACAAAACCACCAATAGGAAAAGCTCTAATTGAATAATTTATGCCATCTTTCCCTTTAATCGTTTTTAAAACTGGTCCCATACCGATTGAAAATTCATAGATGTAAACACCGAACTTCTTTGCCCATAAAAAGTGGCCAAGCTCATGAATAAGGATTAAAAATCCCATTATTAAAATTAATACAAGTATATTTATAATTATTGACATATAATCAAATCCTTTCTAAATTAAATTTATAATTATAATAAATGCAAGCAAGACAAGTGCCAAACTATCTAGTCTATCAAGTATTCCCCCATGCCCTGGCATTATATTTGAAAAATCTTTAATATTATTTTCTCTTTTTATTTTACTAAATAATAAATCTCCTAATTGACCAACTACAGATAATATTAAAGTCATTAGAATTACTAACCAAATACTTATTAGAGCTTTAATAATGTTTATAAAAAATATTACACTAATAAAAGTTCCAATTACAAGTCCTAGAAAACTTCCTTCAACTGTTTTGTTAGGAGATACACTAGGTATTAACTTATGTTTTCCTATAAGTCTACCTAAAATCATCGCAAACGTATCATTTAAAGTAGTAATTAGAATTAAATAAACTAAATACCACTTATTACTATTATATACCAAAATAATGCTATTAAAAACTAAACCTAATAAAAGGATTGAACCAATTAAATAGAAAGCATCTTTTGTTGTGTATTTATCATCTTTATAAAATATTGTTGGTATCAGCATTCCGATTAATAATGTGCAAAGTGCTGTATAACTTAGTCCTATTTGTAAATAATATCCTTCCATATGGTTAAAAACTAAGTAGAATAAGGAGAAAGCTCCAATTACTTTCATTAAATCTGGTACTTTATTATGAGCTTGTCTTAAGGTGATAATTTCTTTATAAGCAAGCATTGAAATTATAGCAATACCAATGTATAAAGGCAACTTACCAATAATCAGTATTGGAATAACAATTATTAAAGCAATTATAGCTACTATTACTTTCTTTTTCATTTACTATCACCACCAAATTTTCTTGTTCTTCCATTAAAAACTTCTAAAGCTTTGTCAAATTCTTCTTCGTTAAAACCAGGCCATCCAACTTTAGGAAAATAAAATTCGGCATAAGCAAGGTTCCAAAGCATGAAGTTACTAACTCTTTGTTCCCCACTAGTTCTAATTAATAAATCAATAGGTGGAAGTTCATGATACAAGTATTTACTAAATAGTTCTTCCGTAACGTCTTCTTCTTTTATAACACCATTTTTATAGTCTTCCATAATCTTTTTTGTTGTATCAACGATTTCTGCTTGCCCACCATAATTTAAGCAAACATTTAAAATACCACCTGTATTATTTTTCGTTAAAAGGGTAGTTTTTTCCATCGCATTTATTACTTCTTTTTTTAAACCTTCTCTTCGCCCTGAAAAAATTATTTTAATATTTTCTTCATGTAATTTGTGATATTCTTTTGTAAATTCATTAACAAATAAATTCATCAAATATTTTACTTCTTCTTGACTTCTTTTAAAGTTTTCCGTTGAAAAAGCAAAAACACTCAAAAATTTAACTCCTTTGTTAATAATATAACTAGTCATTTTTCTTATATTTTCTGCACCTTTTTTATGTCCTTCAAAATTAGACATATTATTTTCTCTAGCCCATCTTCGATTGCCGTCTAAAATTATAGCGACATGATTAGGTATATTTAAATCCATCTTTTACCATCCTTACAAAATTAATTATACTATTAAGAAAAGAGAATAGCAAACAAAAAAAGAGTAACACCTCTTTTCTTGTATTTTAAAATGAATCAATATTGATTTTAACTTTATTCATTCCCAGTAAATATGCATGAGCTTGAACCAAAGTTCTAATTGACGAAGCCATTTTTCCACTTCTTCCAATTACGGCACCCATATCATTTTCATGAACAATTATTTCCAATATTGTCGCATCATCTTCGCCACCAAATTGTTGCACTTTAACCATATCTGGCTCAGTTACAATGCTTTTTACCAAAAATTCTGTAAAACTTTTTAAATCCATAACTATTATTTACCTTCTTTTTTTGCCTTAGACTCAGCATATTCTTTCATAATACCTTCTTTACTTAAGATATTTCGAACTGTATCTGTAGGTATTGCTCCATTATTTAACCAATTTAAGGCTTTTTCTTTATCTACTTTTACTTCGTTATTTTTATCAATTGGATTATAAGTACCTACAGTTTCGATGAAACGTCCATCTCTTGGATTTCTTGAATCAGTAGCTACAATACGATAAAATGGTCTTTGTTTAGAACCCATTCTTTTTAATCTTAATTTAACTGCCATTTTTACTTCCCTCCTTCGTTTTCTAGTACCATGATAACAAAATATTCAAGCACTGTCAACCTTTTTTGGTTAACACTAACTTTTTATCTAAAAAAAAGATAACTACTCTGCATTATCTTCTTTTATATATTCTTCATTTACTTCATCAATCTCTTCTTCATCAATTTCTTCCTCTATTTCATCCCAATCTTCTAGAGTTTCTTCTGTCATTACTTTTACTTTGGAGTCACCAAGAAGTTCAACTCCAAGTTCTTTTTCAACTATCAACTCAACTAAACCATCTTTTATCTTAACATCAGTTACAGTTGGTTGTTTTAGACTTCTAACAATAATTTCGGTATTCGATAAAGAACTTTCTTTACTTCTAACACTCATATCTTCACTATAATTAAATCTTTTTGTACTAACAGTTGTTTTCGAATCCCCCTCATAAGAATACCAAACGTTAACATCAAAAGAACCATTAATGTGAACTTGGTTATTGTTATTTACACCTTCAAAACGATGGTTAATTACCCAACAACCTAAAACAGTATTAGGGATTTCTTCCGTTTGAATACTAAAAGAATTTTTACTTGTTTTTTTACCTTTACCAACTATGGCTTTTGTAACTATCTCTTTATAACTAGACATTTAAATCACCCTCTACTTTAATGTATGCTAGTTATAATGATTATTGAACCTTTTATTAACATTTTTCAAAAATTAAGCATTTATTTTTTCTAATTAAGAAAACTCCTAAAATTAAACTCACAAATAAATATAGAATTTTTAAATATAAGTTAATATCTAAGACATTCCCTTCTTTAAAATAAACAAAATAACAAATTAGTAAAAGAAATAAAAAACAAGGAGTAAAAATAATTCCTAATATTATAGTTACTTGACAAGTAAAAAGAAATAATACATCTTTTAGAAAAAAGAAAAGAAATATCTTTTTTGAGACTAAATAACTAAAAAGAGAAAAAATTAGAAAAGCCATCAGTTCTAATAAAATTGACATTAAAAATATAGATATTATTTTGTATACATACCACTTTTTATTATCCATTCTTAAAAAAAGATTACATTTATCTTCTTTTAAATCACAAAAAAATAAGCTAACAGCAAGGTAAACATAAAAAATAATATGAAATGTAAATACTGTTATTTTAAGGATATTAGTTCCATTTATTAAAAGCCCAAATGATTCTAAAACAAAAGTATTATCAATTAAATCTTGATTAACATAATATTTAAATAACATGTAAGTTATAAAAACTATGTAATATAATAATAACCATTTCTTTTGTGTTTTAAAAGTTGTTTTAAAATCATTTAAGAGTACAAATTTCATTATATCCCTACTTTTCTAATTTTGTAATTTTTCCTTCATCAAATTTATATAATTCGTCAACTAATTTATCAACATCTTCTTTGATATGAGTAGCAATAATAATTAGTTTTCCTTTTTTCTTTTCTTCCTTAAGAAATTCCCTTAATTTTATTGCCGTTTTATCTTCAATACCATTAAATGGTTCATCTAAAATGATTACATCAGGATTTTCCATAAATACTTGAGCAAGACCTAGTTTTTGTTTCATACCTAGAGAATACTTAGAATATTTTTTATCTTTATCTTCATATAAATTAACTAATTTTAAAGTTTCTTCAATTTCTTTTTTACCAATTTTCTTTTGTATATCAGCTAAAAGTTGAAGATTTTCTTCTCCTGTTAAATCAGGTAAGAAGTTTGGTCCTTCTATTATGGCTCTTGTATTTTTTGGAAAACTTTTATTTTTTATAACATTCTCACCATCAAATAAAATTTCACCACTAGTCGGTTCATAAAAAGCACATATCATTTTTAGCAAAACACTTTTCCCACTACCATTGCGACCAATAAAGCCATAAATTTTACCACTTTCCAAAGTCATATTTACATTATCTAAAACTATATTTTCTTTAAACTTTTTTGTTACATTTTTAATTTCAATTTTCATAATTACACCTTTCAATCTACTAATTTTTTCATATGCTTTATTGTATATTCATGAACTATTTTTAAGATTACTCCAAAGACACCTATAAAGATTATACTTCTTATTACTTCTTCGATAAAAGTTCCACAGATTAATATATTAAAATATTCTGAATAAAATATATAAAGTGGTTCTCTAAAAGAAAATATATTACCTACTAAATAGAACAAGCATAATACTATTCCTATATTTTTATTTGTGTTTTTCATAATATACAAAAATACTAAAGCATTTAACAAAATAATAACACATGTTCTAATTATATAAAATATTAAATATAAAACATTAGATATATTATACATATCCATAGTACCTATCCCAATATTATAAAATCTAATTAAGTTTAATATTAATAAAGCTACTATTAGATTAACGATAAATACAAATAATGTATTTCTTACTACTCTTTTAAATAATTCTTTTAAATATTCTTTATGATTTTTAAACCGTATTATTAAAGCTCCGTTTTTCTCAAATTGATTAATTGTTGTGTTTACAGAAATAAATATACAAAGTTGTAAAATTAGTAAATAGTAAGACCATGTAAAGAAGCTAAATAAGGAATCAATATAGCTATCTTCTGGAAATAATAATGCTGTCGCTCCATAAACATTATTTATAATTATAAAAAGAAAGATTAACAAAAATTTTTCACTACTCACAAAAAAATTAAGTTCGGAAAAAAAATTTCTTATTTTATTTTTCATTTGCCATAACAACTCCCTCTTTTTTACGATAAACTAAATATAGAATTATAAAAGATATTACGGCTAAAGTAAACGTTAATCCTAATTGAATTATTTGTTCTTTCGTTGTCCATGAATCATATATAGAAAATAAACTAAACGTTCCATTTGTATTTATTTTGAAAACTTTCCATAAGAGATATCCACTAATAAAAACTTCGACTAAAATATCTAAAGCAAGCCATATTAAATAAGAAATAATTATGCAAACATAATAATTTTTATTATATCTAGCACTTATTAAAGCTATATTTACATACATAAAATAGCTTAATCCTAATATTATAAAAAATATTATTAATGCATATGGCATTGTGTTATAAAAATCATGTCTGACTAAACCATCATAACTTAATGCCTCTGTGTAATCGAAATGTCCTGATATGAAAAAGCTTATTATAAATATTAAAAATATAAAACCTAAGAATACTGCTACTTGTTTATAGCTATCTAAAAATCCTTTTCTCAAGCATTTAGAATACTTTTCACGTGTTAAAGTATTCTTTATTAATCCATTCCTCATATAACTATGCCATTTTTTTATTGCACAAATCATTATAAAAATAGGGATTATCAAATGAAAATTAGATAATTTTCTAGTAAATAATATATAGAAAAATGTTGTAATAGTATCATCCATTTTCACTTCTTCATTTTTAGTTCTTTCACAAACTTTTTCCATAATTTCATGACCTTCTGTAGAATAGTCATATTCTTCACATTTTTTTAAAAGGTTTTCATGTTGTTCGACTCTTTTTTTATAGCCGTATTCTCTATTGTACTCACTTACTCCAAGACCGATTAAAATTAGCATAACTATATAAACTACTATTGCTATTTTATTTTCTTTTAAAAACTTTTTCATTTGTATCACCTTCTTAAAAAAATACATTTAGGGTAAAGAAAATTTAGTTTATTTTAAATCAGGTGGTATTGTATTATAGTACCAAGTTCCGTTATGAGTCAATTTAAGACCTGATGATTTTCTATGAACATCTAAGCCATATGTTCCAGGTAGAAAATTAGCTGCCGAACTATTTTTATCATCCCAAGTAACATATTTCCCCTTATAGGCATTTATCCAGTCAGAATTATAAGTACCATCCCACGTTCTTACTTGAATATTCTCATTTACGCCAAACGAGTTACGAGCTCCAATATTATAGAAATATTGAGCTTCAGTTTTAGTTTTTTTATAACCAAATCCAGTATAGTACCAATCACCAGCATTTCCAGGTATTTCAGCAGTAAAACTAACACCATTAGCAGCCATTGTATTCATTACTGGTATAAAACAACTTAAAACAAACAAAACAGCTAATACTTTTACTTTTTTCATAAAACAACCTCCTTTCCTACTTCTTTACTTCATTTAGAATAAAGAATTAATTATAATTTCGCCAATAATTTTAAAATTCTCCTTACCCTATGTTAAGTATAACATCATATCTGTAATTTGAATAGCTTATTTATAAATTCCTTATAATTTACTATTTTCCAATTATTTTATCCCAATAGGTAGTTCCATTAGCACTCTTAAAATATTGTCTTATCTGTTTATCAATAATAAGAGCTTTCTTTTGTAAGACTTCTTCATCATCAAACATGCCTGCTGGTTTATAAAGTCTTGTAATCATATTTTTAAATAATTCTGCCCTATCTTCTCTAACTGAACTTTGAGCATAATCATCAATGAAGTAAGCTCCTTTGATAACCCCATTATTCCCATAGTTATAATTTTTATTTACTGTTCCATAATTAAAATCTAAAGGATTTAAGGCCATATATTCATCATAAGGATTAGCTGGATACATCTTTATTTCTAAATAAGCATCAATATAGTGCATAAGTTCATGATTTAAAGTATATTCGAAAAAATAGTTTTCCGTTAAAGTAATTTTTATATCATTCATAAATTCTCTATCAGTAAAGCCTGAAAATACATTACCTGGTACACTACTAACTAAATAAATTGTTAAAGGCATGCCACTAAAATCACGAAAGAAACCAGTTGGATACTTTTTTAATTCATTATTTATTAAATTTAACTCTTTTTTAATTTTTTCTTTATCAGTAAGGATAGTAGGAGTTAGTCTTTTAGGCCGATAAGAATCTAGTTCATTACCATATTTAATAGTAATACCATAAGTATTTTCTATTTTCTTTCTTAGAGTATCTACTTCATCATTTTCTTCTTTAGGCTTTTCCACAAAGTTATTATTGTCACTAGGTTTATTATTTTCATTATCTTTATTAGAAGAAGGTGTACTAGGTTTAGTATTATTTATATTAGTATCTTTGTTTTGATTATTAGAAGTTTTATTTTCTTCTTTATTTGCTGTTTTATTATCAGTTACTTGATTATCCTTTTTAGTATTTTCTTCAGCTTTTTTATTTTCATCTTTCTTTACTTCATCACTATCTTTTTTGTTTTCTTCATTATCTTCTTCAGTTTCTTTAACATCTTCTTCTAAATTAGTTTCTTCATTTTCTAAACTAGTTTCTTCTTTTGAATGATTATCTTCTATCTTTTCTTGTTCTTGGTATTTCCTACTACTATCTTTATCAATAAAATTTTTACCAAAAAGAAAAAAAGACGTGATAAGACCTCCAACTAATAATATTGCAATTATCGAAATAATTATTTGCTTTTTAGTCATATAAACCACCTTTTAATTTCTACTATTATATGTTTTGACTATTTAACAGGATAATAAACCGGTTTATTTGTCTCTGGGTCAATGTAATTGATTTTTTTATAATCATCTGTTGCAAGTGGTAGTTCACAAGCTGCTAATCTTCTTTCACAAACTCCATTAAAGAAAGAATAAATTATCGCAAATAATGGAACTCCAAATAACATTCCGATGAATCCAAATAATCCCCCAAAGACAATAATGGAAAATAATACCCAGAAACTTTGTAAACCAGTCTTATTACCAAGTATTTTTGGTCCTAGAACATTACCATCAAATTGTTGTAAAATAATGATAAAGATAATAAATGTTAGACACTTAGATGGTGAAACCAAAAGAATTAATAAAGCACAAGGAACTGCTCCGATAATTGGGCCAAAATAGGGAATTATATTTGTAACACCGACAATTACAGCAAGAAGTAGTGGGTATGGCATATTAAGTAATAACATAAAAGCAAAGCAGATAATTCCAATAATTAAAGAATCAATCATTTTTCCTATTAAAAATCCCCCAAATATTTTGTCTGTATATCGCAAATTATCTAAAATAATAAAAGCTTTATTCGGTTTAACAACTGTATATAAAAGTTTTTTTGCTTGCGCTAGGAATTTTTCTTTTCCAAGTAACAAATAAATTGCTACTATATATCCTAAAACTATATTATAAATTGCTTTAAAAATAGTCACTAATCCATTAGAAATATTGCCAATTATAGAATCAACACTAGGGATATTACCACTATTTATATAAGAAATAATGTAATCATAGATATCATCATAATTATCTAGAATTAACTCTTCCAATTCGGGTTTATTTTCAAAAGCAGTTAATATCCAAGATTCAATATTGTTTAAATAATCAGGAATATTAGCTATCATCGTATCAATACTTCTTAAAATTTCGGGAATAATAAAGCTAAAGAAACCAACAAGAATTAAAACTAAAATAAGAGTACTAACAATGATAGAGGCAAAGCGAGAAAATTTATATGCATTTTCTTCTTTCTTGCAAACTTTTTTACCTAACTTATTAAAAACACGAGATTCCATATATTTTATAATTGGATTCAATAAATAAGCAATGATAAATCCTACTCCAAATGGAGTAAATATTTTTAAAAACTTTATTAATCCACCAATAATATTTTCCCAACGATAAAGTAAAAAGAAAAATAAAATAGCAAAAGCAACGATGGAAAATATCGTTAAACCCCAATAAAAGTACTTATTATTATCAATTTTTTGTTTCATAGGTTCTCTCTCCTTAAGCGTATCATACACCAATAATAAAAAAATGTCCATTAATTAGACATTTTATCTACTTTTATTTGACAATTTACTTAGTGTATTCAATTAATTCTTCCTCATTTTGAAAATAATCATATATTTTATATTTATTGAGGATTTTTATTTTACTTTTATTCGACACTTTTTCGACAGTCATTTTACCATAAATGATTATTCTTCCAAATTTTTTTTCGATTTTATCAATTCTATTAACTTCTAAATAGATAGCTGTGTAATTACTAAAAAGTTTAAAAGCTGATTCTAAGAGATTGGGACATCTAACAATAGTATAAGCAAGGAAATCTTTCGTAAAAACACATTGGTAATCATTTTTATAAAATCTGTAGTTGAGATAAAGTCTACAAGCATAACAACAATCAATAAATACTACAAAAAGAAGCATTACAGCATAATCGCTAGGAGTAAACTTTATTCCTCTAAATAAAGTATTAACAAGAATAAAAAGAAAAACCATTATAATTACAACAGATAGTTTTAAAAAACTTATTTTAATATATTTACTTTTATCAAATAGTAGTTCTTTTTCCATATTCTCCACCAAGAAAATTATAACATATAAATACAAAAATATAAATAATGAGGTTCCTTTGAAATTATTTTAAAACACCTTTAATAGGTGTTTCTAGATTGAATATTTATATATTTTTCCTCAATGATATCTGATTATATTTAATAAACATTTTCTTTAATGAATTAATATTTATTAATTTATAGATTTCAGAATATATTTCTAATAATTGTTCTCTTGGTAATTCAGTTAATTTTTTCTCTAATTGTTCTTTTTCAAGTTTGATAGGCATTTCTAAACGAATATATGATTTTTTTAAAAGGCCTAAATCTCTCCAATTTGATATAACTTTTCTTTTATATAAATCATTTTGAGTAGTCAATTTTAATATATGATAATTTCGCTTATCTTCTTCGACAATTAATCCTCGACCATCATCCAAAATTAATACGGGTCTTTTTTGTAATAAAACTGAAATATCTCCATTTTTATTTTTATGTAATATAGGTATAGTTGCTACCCATATTTCTCCAATTACTGCCTCCAATTAACCTCTTCTTAATTTTAAATCCTTTGCAGTTAATCCTAATTTAAATAAAATGGAATTATCATATTTATTTTTTTTATCATGCTTGATAGTTACTTTGGAATTTTTTAAATTATTACGATATTCTTTTATTGTCATACCTAACATTTCAGCACAATCTTTTTCTTCTTTTAAAAATTCTTTTTTACTTAACATATTCAAAACCTCCTTTTTAAACAATTATACTTTATAACAATTTTATTAAACCTTGTTTTTTATTAAGATATTTTCCCTTACCAAGCTAAGTATATCACGACAAAAAGAAGAAATAAACTATTTTTTTATTTGATTTTAATTTTATTTCAAATTTAATTACTTACTATTAGAAAGATTAAAAATATAAAAACTATCAAGTTAATTTTTCTTTTATTTTTTCTATCTTGTTTGAATAAGAAACATCATTTTTAATTACATCATTAATATTATTGATATCACCACTACAAAAATATTCTAAAAATTGAAATGAAAAACTAAACCATTCGCTTACTCCACTTAACCATCTTATAATATTACTAATTTCTTCTTCATTATCTTCATAACTTCCTTGACCAACTAATATCAAATAAATCGTTTTATCTTTTAAAAGTTGATGATTATAAAAAGGATTCAACCTATCAATTAAATTTTTTAATAAACCACTTATTTGGCTCATATATAAAGGACTTGCTAAAATTATTTTTTCACTAACAAGTATTTTTTCATATATATTAGTCGTTATGTAGTCATTTAAAACACATAAGTTATCTAATCTTCTTACACAAGCATTACAACCTAAACAGAATTTAATATCTTGTCTAGCTAAAGAAACAAATTCATCATCTTTTTTTTGAATTGCTTTTAAAATATTAAAACAATTATTTTCTCGATTACTACCATTTATTAATAAATTCATTTAACACCTCTTAATATTCATCTTTGAAAACATCATTTAAATAATCTTTTAATAATAATACTTCGTTATCTATTCTTATTTTATCACCTTTTTGACCATTAACTAAAACAAGTCCATTAAAAAGGTCGTATTCGATTTTAAAAATATTCTTTAGTTCGATTATATTATCTTTCATTTCTATTTTAGGAATATTAAAGTATAAAGCTAATTCATTTCCAATATTAGGTTCATCTACTCTATAAAAATAGCCACAATATTGACATAAATGCTTTGCATGTGGTGTATATGCAAATAGTCCATCATCTGTATGAGGCATATTACAATATGTGCAATAAGAAGGTATTAAATCAATATTATTTAACTTTGAAATAAATAAACCTCCAAAATCTTTGAAATCAATAACACTTTTCTCTATTTTTAAAGCTTTCTTTTCTTCTTTTTCATTAATCATTATTACTGGTCTTAAGTTTTCTAAAACATTTTCATAAATTACTTTAACACTTTTAACTTCTTTGGGATTAATAATTCTTGGTTCCTCATATACATCTTTATACTTACATAAACATTCTTGTAATTCTTTTCCATCCTTTGAAGCAATATCTTTATGTGTTAAACACCAATATCTTAAATCACCATTACTTTCACTTCCACAAGCTTTTATATTACATTTACTCATAAATTCTCTTTTACCTCACTTTTTAAAATTTCTACATATTTATCTAACCCTTCATAAACTACGACAGAATAAAGACTTTCAATTTCTTTTAATTCATTTAATAAATAAATGGCAATATTTTCTACAGTAGCTCTTACTTTAATTACATCATCAATATAAGTGTGATTTAAATTATCTACTACTTTATCAATTTTAGGGCTAATTTCATGAAAATCAATATTATCAACCATATTATTAACAACTTTTCCTGTAAAATTAAACTCTAATCTAAAAGTATGACCATGAATATTTTTCCCATGAGCCGAATCAATATTTCTAATAATACAAAGTCTAGCCATCACTTTTCCTCCTAACTTAATTTGATTATAACATCTATGTCTTAGAATATAAACATGAAAAATACACAAATAAAATTATTCGTGCATTTCTTCAATAATATTTTTCAAATCATCAAGAGGTAATTCTTTTTTAAATGAGCCACTAATTTCATAACGAATATTTTTATAAACAAATACCGCTTCTAAATTAGGTGCTTCATGTTCATATTTATATATTAAAACATTGGTATCTAAATTTTCACTATGATACTCTAGGATAGTTTGTTTTCCAGTTGTAGTATTCATTTCTTCTAAATGAGCCATAATAGTATTTTCTGAAGCATTATCAGCAATAATTCTAATATCCAAACTAAAGCCATAATTACCTCCCATACTTTCACTATAACCATATTTACCATTATAAAAATTAATTTGTCTTATATATAATCTATCAACCATACCTTTTCTTTCACTATTGATTTCCATATCTGTTAAAAGTTCAAAAGAAGCTTCACTACTAGTAGCAAAATCATATTTTAATAATGTAATTCGAAAATCTTCTTCGATTTTTTCAATTGTGGAATCTAAATTTTTATCTTTTTCATATTTATCTAAGTTTTGCAATTTTATGCCATTTACTTCAGTATACATTTGATGTTTTTCTCCATCTTCAGTTATCACTGCACCTTGCGAAATAATCTTAGCAATAAACTTTTCGATACTATCAGCATTTACAGATATTATAAGAATAGCAAATAGTATAATAAACATTCCTATAGTATAGGATAACTTAAATCTACTTTGTCTTTTAGAAGCTAATATTGTTTTTGTCATTATTTTATTTTCTAGATTACTAGAAACTTTAATTTTGTCTAAAGATTTTCTAATTTCTTTTTTCATTCTTCTTCCTCCTTTAAATATTTTTTTATCATTTCTTTAGCTCTTTTTAGATTTGTTTTAACAGTGTTCTCATTCATTTTAAGGATAGTAGCAATTTCTTTAATCTTATATTCTTCATAATAATAACAATAACAATAAATTACTAAGCGATACTTTCGTGGTAATTTTAGAATAACATTTAAGATATTATCCTCTTTATTTTCTAATGCTATATCATCTTGATTAGTTAAAGGCTTAATTTTCTTATACCAAGAAGAAAGAAAAAAACTTTTACATTCATTAATGCTCACTTTAGCGAGCCATTTTTTAACACTTAATTTATCATCAAATTTATTTATGTTTTTATATAACTTAATAAATACTGCTTGTGTAATATCATCAGCGTCACTATAGTTTGCTACATAACTAAAAACTAAGCGATATACATCATTTTTATATAAGTTAAATAATTTAATAAATTCTTTATCCATAAATATACTCCTTTTTTAGTGCACTCATACTATTAACTCTTAAAATAACAAAAAAGTTTCAAAAATAGAAAAAACTCCAATAAATGGAGTAATTAACTAACTGGTCGAGAAGACAGGATTCGAACCTGCGACCCCCTGGTCCCAAACCAGGTGCACTACCAAGCTGTGCTACTTCTCGAATAAATGGTGCGCCCAAAGGGAGTCGAACCCCTAACCTTTAGATCCGTAGTCTAACGCTCTATCCAATTGCGCTATGGGCGCTTTTCCCTTTTAAGCACTTTTAACAAATGCAATATCATTATATGGTAAATCAGGAAAAAAATCAACCATTTTGACAAAAAAAGAAACAAAACTTAATATTTTGTATTATTTGTTTTATTCATGCCATCCAAATATGATGCGCATATCCGTTTGATTTGGTGTTAATTAATATTTTGAATAAATAATATTCCAAAATTATTTACTTCTATTTTTAAAATTACTTTTATTGGTTGCTTTCCCTATTATATTTTATTATATAAACTACTGTCTTTTAAAAAATATTTTTTATTCAAATCTGTAGGCAGTACTGACATTTTTACCATCACCACTTTTTATATGAACATCTGATCTTATAGTTACGATAGGTCGAAGACGGTCTTCAATTCTCCCATCCTTATCATTTGTACCAACTAAACATCCGTTTCCCATCAACGTACCCCCATCATTTACCCGGAAACCGCCTAAACAAGTCCCTGCACTCCAACGAGAACCTACAAAATAATAATCTCCACGCTCATTTCCTGGTTGGCTTGCTTTCAATCCAGAACAATTAGTTGTACAAGAGCCATCATTTCCATATGCTATATTTACTAATTCTAAGTCTATTTTATATCCTTCATCCGCATAACAGACACTTGATGAGAATGAGGAACAATTTAATTCTTGGGTACTATAACCGATATATCTTGCTCTTTGAATATATTTTTCATTCGTATACTGGGCTGATATTGTGTTTAATGCTCCCACATAATTCATATATCCTACTTTGCCATAAAAATAAACTAGTTTACTTGAAACATACTCTGAAACAGCATCCACTGTTCCATCTTCATTTTTCTTTATTACTCGCCATAAATTTAATTCACTTGGATTTAGTGTATTTTGAGTACAATTGGCGTCATTCATACACCCTGTTAATTCTCCTGGTGGTGTATAACTTGTACTAGTTGGAGTCATTCTTATGTAATCTCCTAGTTCTACTATTTCCGATATTTTCTTATCTACACAAGATTTATTATTAGGACACTTTCCTAAGTTTGTATATAACTCATCTAATGAATCTTTGACATTTGTTTTACTAGTCTTATCACTACTATATGTTATATCTTTACTATTAAATATTGTTGTTGCTCCCACTGTTGTACTTATTCCAATTATTATCCCTATTATTACTCCTATTACTTGTTTTATTCTTTTTTTCATATAATTCTATCCTCCATTTTTTCTTATTGTTGATAAAATTATACCCCCCCGACCTTTCGGTCAAGGGGGAATGTTATTATATTTTTTGTACAGTATTT